>JAWXTL010000209.1:0-3519 GCA_044433565.1 Rikenellaceae bacterium
GACAGCTAAATATCCTATATAGCAATGGTATTATGGGGGTCATATTGGTAATCGTAGTACTCTCGCTTTTCCTTAACTTCAAGATCTCACTATGGGTGGCATGGGGTATCCCAGCATCGTTCCTAGGGATGTTCATTGTTGGCTACCTAACGGGTATTAGTCTAAACATGATCTCGCTGTTTGGTATGATCCTAATTATCGGTATCTTGGTCGATGACGGTATTGTGATCGGTGAGAATATATACACCTACTACGAAAAAGGATGTTCACCAAAAGTGGCAGCCATCAAAGGAACTATGGAGGTTCTACCATCGGTAATCACCTCGGTCGCCACAACAATCGTAGCCTTCATACCGCTATTGATTATCGAAGGAAACCTAGAGATGATGTACGAAATGGCGATCGTCGTTATAGCCTGTCTGGTTTTCTCGGTCATCGAAGGTATGTTTGTCTTGCCAGGTCACTTGGCATCGAAAAAAGTACTGAAACCAACAACAGGTTCATGGTATAGCAAAGTACGCAACGGAGCAGAAAAAGGAATCATGTGGCTATGTCACAAAGCCTATATTCCATATCTAAAATGGACTCTACGCAAGAAATCTATCGTGATTGCAGCCGTAACAGCTATGATCCTAATCACCATAGGTCTATCCTTGGGAGGTAGGATAAGCTTCTCGTTCTATCCACCAAGCAACGAAGACAACTTCAATATCGACCTAGCACTAAAACCTGGTACACCAACCGAATCGGTGATAACAATCCTTGACGATATTGAGGCGCAAATCCTCGAAATCGACAAACAGTTGGCGGCCGAATATGGCGAAGAACCATTTATCGAAAACTGCTTGAAACAGACAGGTAGTGCCTTCTCGGGTAGCGAATCGGGCGAACACGCCGGAACAGTAATGGTTTTCCTTCGTGGACTAGACGACAGTCAGGTTAGCTCGGATATAATCAAAATGGCTATATCGCAAAATATGCGACCAATACCTAGTGCCTATAAGTTTACTATTGGTGCAAGTTCGAGATTTGGAGCACCAGTTTCGGTGAGTCTATTTAGTGGCGACTCCGAATCACTCCTTGCGGCAAGTGAAGACCTCAAAGCAGAACTATCAGAACTAAGTTCACTCTATAATATTATGGACAACAACCAGTTGGGTTCACGTGAGGTTCACCTAGAGCTAACACCACTTGCACATACTCTGGCTCTAACACCACAGAGTATAATGACTCAGGTTCGTTCGGCATTCTACGGATCGCTCGTACAACGTATCCAAGAGGGACGTAACGAGATCTGGTTCTATATCCGCTATCCAGAGTCGAACAGCAAAGATATAGGAGACCTAGAAAATCTGAAAATCAGAACTGCCACTGGTGGAGAATATCCTCTTGGAGAGTTGTGTACATATACAATCGAACGTGGTGTAACCAAAATCAACCACTTCGGGGGTCAAAAAGAGATCTGTGTGGATGCCTACATGCTCAACCCTGACGAATCAATCATGCCAGTACTCGAAGAAGTGTCGGCCAATATCATGCCAAGCATTTTGGCTAAATATCCCGATGTAACATATATGTACCAAGGGCAAATCAAAGATAGTAACGAGAATCTCGAAAAGATTATCATGTCGTTTGGTTTGGCATTTATGGTAATGATGCTTATCTTGGTGGTTTACTTCCGCTCGTTTGTCCAAGGAATCCTGATCATGTCGATGGTACCAATATCGTTTATGGCAGCCGTATGGGGTCACCTACTCGAAGGATCTCTACTCTCGATGATGAGTATCTGGGGTATGGTTGCACTATCGGGAACTATCATCAACAATGCTGTGGTCTTTATGTCACGATACAATTCATTGTTGGTTTCGGGAATGACTGTTATCGACGCTATCGTCGAAACCGGACGTTCACGTTTCCGCCCTATTTTGTTGACCTCGATCACCACCATCGCAGGTCTATTCCCACTAATCAAAGAGACCAGTAGCGAGGCATCTTTCGTCAAGCCAATGGCCATATCGTTGGGTTATGGTATCTTGATTGGTACGATGTTTATCTTGGCTATTTTCCCAGCCCTAATCAAGAGTGTAAACTTCCTATCGTTGATGAAGGCACGTCTGTTGGGTGACAAAAACGCAACCGCCGAGAGTGTCGAAAATGCAGTTATTGATGCAAAAATTAATGCAACTATTGACCAAGAGATGGAAGATAGCAGTTCAGAAATTATATAGAGCTATGAAAACAAGAAGATTAAGAAAAATATATACTACGGCACTGTTGGCTTTGGGCTCTGTGGTGTCTGTGGCACAAGAGCCACTATCGCTTAGCGATGCTATAACTATTGGGCTAAAGAATAATTTTGATATTGTACTGGCTCAGAAAGATGTCGAGATGGCACAGATGGGCAATAGTTGGGGAATGGCCGGAGGGCTACCTTCGTTGACCCTCAATGGAAATGTTGCTGTGGGTGCCGAGCTTATTTCTCCGGCAACCGTAACGGGAGCGGGTCAGATCTCTGCCGATCTGCTTTGGACTCTTTTTAATGGTTTTAATATCAAGGCTACCAAATCTTTGCTTGAGAGTAGCGAAGAGTTGGCACAGGGCACGGAGATTCTTACTGTCGAAAATACGATCCACTCGATTATCACTTCGTACTACTATGTGCTACTGCAACAAGAGATGCTCAAGATAAATGAAACTATGCTCAAGATTTCGGAAGATCGCCTATCGCAACAAGAGGTATCCAAAGAGATCGGTGCTAGTGGAACATACGAATATGTTCAAGCCCAAAGTGATTATCTGACCGACAAGAGCAGCTATATTAAACAAGAGGTCATTTTGCGTGATGCTATTCGTAGCCTAAACCTATTGCTTTCGTTACCTGCCGACACACAGTGGTATCTTAATGAGAAAGTAGAGACTCCAGCCTATGACTATTCGCAAAGTGAGATGCAGCAGAAGATGTTCTCGGATAATCGGACTTTGAAGAATCAGTATATTAATCTAAAATCTAAGGATTATGAGCTTCAACAGAGTCGCTCTACTTTATATCCTAGCATTGGGTTGTATGGTTCGGTTGCCGGAGGTAGCACTTCGTTCTCATCGTCAGACTACAATTTTGCCCAACCTCAGGTGGGTGTTACTGTTAGTTTCAACCTATTTAATGGCGGCAAGACCAAGCGCAATATTGATATTGCACGTTTGAGTCGTGAAGCAGAGGTTGTTTCGACCCAGCAGATGAAGCTTGAGATGGAGAATGAGCTGTCGTCTGAGTTGGATGAATATAATGTTTATCGTGAGATTGTCAAGATCGACGATCAACAGGTAGAGGTTGCCACTCTTCTTTTGGAGCTATCCGAAGATCGTTACCGTAACGGTACGATCAACTCATTTAATTTTAGGGAGGTGCAACTATCGTATCTTCAGAGTGCCAACACACGATTGAACTCTATTTACAGTCTTATTGTTGTGAATTGCAATCTACTAAAACTTACTGGTGGTATTATTTCATATACTCAGCAG
>JAWXTL010000210.1:0-3518 GCA_044433565.1 Rikenellaceae bacterium
CAACAGTAACAATTGGCCACTGAGGGCTATCCAATTCGAGCATCGAAGTTAGCATCTTGGCTGTTTTGCCATCAGAATCACTACCAAAACATACAGTAGACGGTAGACCAGGGAAATGATCGGCATTGAATCGCTGCTCCTCTTCTTTGTTTCTAAAGATCAAAACAATCGGACGACCCCAAGCCTCCAATTCATCTTTGATCGCTTCGAGACCACGCAAAAGGTGAGTTGTTGGCTCTTTCTGTGCATCAATCACAGCCACAATAAAGTAACCACGACCAGTGGTCGAAAGCAAAGAACTCTCCGAGGTCTCACCCTTAGAGACATACATTGACTCTGGATCCATCTTGCCAATCACCTGCAACTCATCGCTATTCTGGCGAAGAACCATAGGTACAGTCGACTGCTCTCCACCCTCGACAACAAAAACCTCGCCCTGAAGCAAAACAGTACCATCGGCCATACGTGTACCCGTAGTGAGCTGATAAGTGCCCTCCTCTAGCTCCAAATCATTAGCACAAAGAGATTTATAAGAGATGCCCTCGCCCATATCGGCAGCCACAGTATGGCTCATATCCACAGTCGAGAACTCACCATCACTCAACCGAGCAAGAGTAAAATGGCTATAATATTTAGGATCTTCGGTTGGTGAACCTTTCTCTAGGGCAACCTTTAGTGTTCCCTTTGGAACATTATTGTTTTTAGACTCCTCAGCCCAAGGAAGCTCGATAGCCACCCATTTCTGGCCATCAAAGAATTGTGGACGTTCGGTCAAAGGCTCTTTTCGTGCAGCAATACCACAACTACGATAAAGAGCAATCATATAACGACTATAAGCCAGTGGATCAGCAATCTTCAGGTTATTGACCCCCAGAGGAGTCACCGAAACACGGCTCTTACGCAAATCCTCAAAGCCAACCTGTGGTCTTGTGCCATCGAGAGTAATAGCCGATAGCACCGAACGATAGGCCGTAAGCAACTCACGATCGACACGAGGATTAAGGATATACTCCTTGAAATATGGTTTATCACGATACTCAAAAGCTCCATCAAGATGATCTCGCAAAACCTCTTTAGGAGTATCTTTTAGGTCTTTGACCGAAATAACCTCCAAAAGATCAACCGCAACCGACATCTTCTCGGCTGGAGTTTCAACCAGAAAATCATAAATCTCTTGGCTATTACCACGAGCATTAGCAATCAGAGGTTCGATACGCTGTGCTGGTTGAGAGATCTTAGAGGCCAATTCTGCGGCAGCCTCCTTAGACAAGAAGGTAGCCACATAAGCACCACGAATAGAATCCTCTTGGGCATAACGAATACGATTGGCAGCAACCAACTCTGGAGCCACATCACCCTCGACAGGTAGCTGAGCAGGAGGAGTAAGATCTTCGGTATAGTTATAAGGCTCCGAGCCATCCATATTCAAAGTAATCTCGATCGAGTCACTACGACGAAGATCAATCTTAGCATGACCATATTTGCCAGAAGATTTAGCAACCAAAAGAACGTCGCCAAGACCAGCCGTAAAATAAGCCTTGCCCTGAGCATCGCTAGTGGTACGAATAGCCGAATACAACTCACCATAGTTATAGATCTTAAACATAACCTCAGCACCCTCAACAACTTTGCCAGAAGAGTCGACAACCGTAGCCGAGAACTTCTTAACAGGAGCATAATTTTCGGTAACATTGATCTCCGAGAATGTCTCACCCTGAGCCACCACATCTTCCGAGCCACAATACTCACCAAAAACCTCGGCAAACATCAAAAGACTTCTCTTGGCAGGAGCATCAAACCACCCCCTATTTGCCACAGCCTCAGGCTCACAAGCACCAATATAATACCACTTGCCATCGGCCCAAGCCTCGACCCAAGCATGGTTATCGTCGGTATGTGCCCAACGAGGAACATAAATCTGACGAGCAGGAATACCAATCGAACGAAGAGCCGCTACGGTAAAGGTGCTCTCCTCGCCACAACGTCCAGCAGCATTCTTGACCAAAGCACTAGGCGAAAAAGTACGACCATCGGTTGGAGTATAAACCACCTTCTCATGACACCAGTGGTTGGTCTCCAAAATAGCATCCAACATACTCAACCCCTCGGTGCGCTCTTTGAGTTCGGCATAAAAATCCTCACGTGAGGTATCCAAACTCTCGTTATTAATACGAACAGGAAGCACAAAGTGAACAAAAAGGTCATTAGGCACAACACTTCCCCAAGGCATCTGAGAGCGAGCAGTCAAAGCCGCCTGAGCATTAGAGCGAAACAGCTCCTGAGGGTAATCCGCCACATCGCCATAAGGCATATAGGCATAAAGGAAATCCATAGCCTGTTGAAGTTCTTCTGTTGCCTCTTTTTCTCGCTCAGGGATCCAAGTGCGAGATGCGAGTCGCTGTTGAACTTTTGTTTGTTGATCGCCAGAGAGTAGTGACTCTTGCCCCGACCCAGAGCAACCACTAAATCCCACCACCGATAATCCAAAGGCACACAGTGTTGCCAAGGTGGTAAATTTTATTCTTTTCATTGATTAATTAGGTGTTTATATATATTTTTGTTTAAATTCTAAAACTTAAAAGTCGAAACCAAAAGGATCCGATTGCTCAACCAAAGAATCCTGCAAAGTGAGGTTACTATGGATCTGCTCCGAACTCTCGATCTGTTTCTCTTGGTGAATAGTTAGCTCAATATCGTCGATCTTCGTACGCTCCCTGAGCCAAAGCAATGTCCGCTGATGTTGCTGTTGAGTGACCGAAACGCCATCATTGAGATTTATCTCGCAAAGAATCTTTTTACTAAGTACAGCACCCTTTGGTGACACCTTATCGGCCTTGGAGATAACCACATTTTTGACCCCCGCAATCAACATCCCAATCTCTCGGGCAAGGTTGGTTTTTGGGAGTGTATCGGTGGTATAATATCTCAACTGCGCACGAAGGTTATTGATCTGCTGCTCTTTTTCGAGCAAAATATCGGTACTACGAGCCACCAAATAGCGAAGCGAGGTGCTACCCATCGAATCCGAAGTCTGATTGACCACCAAACTAGTGTTATAGAGTCCATAGTTCTCCATCTTGGCACGGGCATAGGCAATACTATCACTTGGCAGAGGAACTACCATCGTCACCTCGATCACACTTCCCTTCTTGCGGTCATATTCGATATTGGTCACCCCCGAATTAAAAAACGCCTTTGTAAACTTACGTGCCGAGGTATTGAACATTGTCTCTTGGACAATACTATAAGTCATCAAAAAGCTAGGGATCAGGGTAACCAACATAATCGAGATGATATATTGTCGAACTCGCTTCTCACGTTTGCGATCGACAAACTGCTTACGCTCGTATTTCAGCACCCTCACCACCACAAAAGTTGCCAAAGCAATAAAGACCGCATTGATAAAAAAGAGGTATAGTGCCCCTGCAAAATATTCTAAACGAAGTGTTGCCAATCCAAAACCTGCGGTACAAAGCGGTGGCATCAGTGCCGTAGCAATTGCTACCCCCGGTACGACC
>JAWXTL010000211.1:0-3471 GCA_044433565.1 Rikenellaceae bacterium
CTGGTTCGGTTCGGCTTTCGGCACTCATGGTTGTTACCCCTAGTGGTGCTAGGTTGTCTCGTAGTGCGGCTGGTTCACGAGTCGATAGCGAAATATCTACATCGTGATCGAAGATTCTTGTGGCAAAAAGTAGCTGTGCAAATTCACGATCCGAGATTACTACGTTTGGTTGAAATCCTCCATTTTCGGATGGACGCATACGTGGGTAGTTTACGCTGTAACGTGTTCGCCAGTAGTTTTTCTGGAGATAGCGCATATGACGCATCATCATTGTAGCATCGACTCTCCAATCCTCTAGCCCGATTAGGATTCCCATCCCTATTCGGTGCATTCCGGCTTGACCCATTCGATCGAAACCGTTGACCCTCCACTCGAAGTTGTTTTTCATCCCTCGTGGGTGGTATATTGGGTATCTCTCTCGGTTGTAGGTCTCTTGGAAGCAGATCACACCATTTAGACCGTGATCTTTTAGGGTGCTATACTCCTGGGTCGATAGGGGCATTACCTCTAGTTGTAGATTGCTGAAATAATCTTTTGCTATGTCCAATGCTTGGCTCAGGTATTCAACCCCTGCACGGTGCGGATTTTCGCCTGTCACCATCAATAGGTTGTCGAAAGGGCCTAGCTTTTTGATCGCCTTGAACTCATTTTCTATTTCGCTAGGAGTCAAGATCGTGCGCTTCATGGGATTCGAGGCGTGGAATCCGCAATAAATACACCCGTTCAGACACGAATTGGTGAGATAGAGAGGTATAAATAGCGAGATAGTTTTTCCGTATCTTGCCAATGTATATTTTTGACTCAAAGCAGCCATCTGCTCCAGATATGGAGCTGCCGCTGGAGAGATCAGATTCATAAAATCCTCGACGGTAAGCCCCCCCCGTTTGCCTAGTGTCCTTTGTACATCAGCCTGGGTACAACTGGCAATTTTCTCAGCGGTCTGCTCCCATGAGAATTGTTCGAGATATTCGCTAAACATAGGGCTTAATCGTTCAAGAAAGAGGTTAGAGGAGATGATGCTTGAGCCTCGAAATGCTCTGCGGCTACTCCCGATTCGTATGCCATTCGACCTGAGCGAACTGCCATATCAAAGGCTGATGCCATTGCCACAGGATCTCCTGCTACGGCTATTGCTGTGTTGACCAACACCGCATCGGCTCCCATCTCCATGGCTGCTGCTGCGTGACTTGGTGCTCCGATACCTGCATCGACCACCACTGGTACATTCGATTGGTCAATTATGATCTCCAAGAAATCACGTGTGATTAATCCTCGGTTTGTTCCGATTGGAGCACCTAGTGGCATTACCGCTGCCGAACCTGCCTCTTCTAGTCGTTTGCAGAGCACAGGATCTGCTGGGCAATATGGCAAGACGATGAATCCCATTTTGGCTAGTTCTTCGGTTGCACGTAGGGTCTCGATCGGATCGGGCAAAAGATAACGTGGGTCGGGATGAATCTCTAGCTTCAAGAAATTTGTTGAGAATACCTCACGGGTTAGTTGTGCTGCGAAGATTGCCTCTTGGGCTGTACGTGCCCCCGAAGTATTGGGCAGAAGGTGAACTCCCTGCATGGTTATATGTTGCAACATATCATCTTCAGTGTTTTCGGTGTCGATACGTTTGACTGCCATGGTCACCATTTGGGTTTGCGAGGCGATGATCGAGCGTCTCATCAAATCATTGGAAGGGAACTTGCCTGTTCCCAAGAATAGGCGTGAGTCGAACTCAACACCTCCAATTACTAATTTCTTCATTCTTTTTTCTTTAATTTTTTTATGATGGATTCTGTCTCCTTCTCACTATTCTTGGCATTGAGTATTGTTCCCGACAGGGCAATGCCACTCACTCCACACTCCATTATAGATTCTATATCTTCTTTGGTTATGCCTCCTATTGCTACTATTGGCACTTTATAACCTTTTTTTGCGCAGTGTTCCACTGCTTTTTTGTATCCTTCTATTCCTATTGTTGGGCTTAGTTTTTCTTTTGTTGTTGTGAATCGGAATGGGCCAAGACCTATATAATCGACCCCTTCACCCACAAGATGATCTATGTCTTTGGTACTGTTGGCTGTGCCTCCTATTATTGCTTTATCTCCTAATAGCTCTCTTGCCTGTGATGGCGATATATCTTGTTTCCCAAGGTGCACACCATCGGCTTTGCACTCCCTCACTAGGTGTGCTCGGTCGTTTATTAGGAATATTGCTTTCTCTTTTTCGCAGAGGGGTTTTAGCTTCTCGGCTTGGGCTTTAAACTCGGGGTCACTGGCTCCTTTTATTCTTAGTTGCACCCATCGGCACCCTCCTTTTATTGCAGCTTTGGCACCCGTAATATCGTCGTATTTGTCGTTTCGGTGGGTGATAAATTGCAATGCAAAGTTCTCTGCCATTCTTGCCATTTTTATGGCTTTTTGCGCTGCTTTTACTGCTGCTTCTGACGATTGGTCGTTCCATATTGCCCCCAGAAGAGCTACCCCTCCGAAGCCTAGATTCTCTAGCTGGGGAATCGCTGCTGCGGTGACCCCTCCTAGTGCAATTGCTCGTGAGTCGATTACCCCTTTTTGGGCTGCCTCTCTGAGTTCCTTGGTGCTAAAGCCCGATTGATAACCCTCTTTTGATATGGAATCATAGATTGGGCTTAGTGTATAGTAATCTAGCGTTTGTTCGCAGCCCATAAGTTCCGAAATAGAATGGAATGACTTGCTAACCATGCCCCGAAAACCCTCTGGTGCTTGAGGATTCCGCCTGTTGAGATGAACGCCCCCAATATTTAGCTCCACAGCTAGTTCAAAATGGTCGTGCAGGGTAAGCCTTCCCCACCACGATCTGTCAATCGAAAGGATCAAATCTCTGGTAGTCGACACCTCTGAGTCAGGTTTGCGAATATGAACCCGATCGACCCCATTTTCTAATAAAGCCTCAATGATCTGCCCCTCATTCTCGATCATCATGGGCAAAGTGAAAACCACAACCCTCATACACTAGCCTCCAAATACAGCCGAAACAATTACCACCTTGTCATCTTCGGCAAGAGTGCTTTGCTCCCAGTCGCTACGAGGAATAACCTGTCCGTTTTGCGCAATAGCAATACCCTGTGCTTCGATAGGAAGTTCTTCGACAAGCTCCATAAGATTCTGAGCCTCGACATTTAATCTCTGATTATTGACAATGACATTCATGTGGCGTTAGTTAATATTTAGTATAATAAAGACAAAGGTAATAAAAAAACGTGTGATACGATAACATTCGCCCACAAAAAAAGATGCAACATCCCTTTAGTGTGGGATGTTGCATCTTTTTTAGATAGTTATCCTTGCGGATATTTATGTGGTGATTATTTTACCTCCTCAAATTCTACGTCGGTTGGTTCTTGAGAGTCTTGTTGTGCACCACCTTGTGCTCCTTGGTCTGCACCACCTTGTGCGCCACCTGCTTGTTGTCCTGCAGCATACATATCTTGCGATGCAGCGT
>JAWXTL010000212.1:0-3453 GCA_044433565.1 Rikenellaceae bacterium
TGCACGGAATGTGTGAAGTGGAATACGTCCCTCTTTGTAGTTTTCCGAACGTGCCATCTCTGCGCCGCCTACACGACCTGAGATTTGAACCTTGATACCTTCAGCACCCATACGCATGGTCGAGGTGATGGTAGTTTTGATTGCACGACGGTAAGAGATACGTCCTTCTACTTGACGAGCGATGTTGTTGGCAACGATTGTAGCGTCTAGTTCTGGGCGTTTGATCTCGAAGATGTTGATTTGAACATCTTTTTTGGTTAGTTTGCGAAGTTCTTCTTTTAGTTTGTCTACTTCAGAACCTCCTTTACCGATAATAACACCCGGACGAGAAGTTGTTACGGTCACGGTCACTAGTTTTAGTGTACGTTCGATAACGATTTTCGATAGTGACGCTTTTTGAAGACGTACTTCTAGGTATTTACGGATTTTGTTATCCTCCACTAGTTTGGCACCATATTCTTTGCCACCGTACCAGCTTGAGTCCCAGCCACGAATGATACCAAGACGATTTGAAATTGGATTACATTTTTGTCCCATTATATAGCTGCTTCTTTAACTGGTTTAACTTTGGTCACTTTTTCCTCAATCTTGTCGACGATGATCGTAACGTGATTTGAGCGTTTGCGTATACGGTGAGCACGTCCTTGTGGAGCTGGTTGTATGCGTTTTAGTTGGCGAGCTGAATCTACCATAATTGTTTTTACACAAAGAGGAGTTGATTCTAGTGATTCGCTTGGATTTTTTGCTTCCCAGTTTGCGATTGCTGAACGTAGTAGTGTCTCAAGGCGTACTGCTGCATCTTGCTTCGAGAAGCGAAGAATTGCTAGTGCTCTGTTGATCTCAACGCCACGGATGATATCCGCTACCAAGCGCATTTTACGGGGAGAGGTTGGGCAGTTTTTCAATGACGCGATTGCTGTCACTTTTTTGGCTGCTTTGAGCTTTTCGGCTCTTTCTCTTTTTCTTGCACCCATTATTGTATTGGTCTGTTTTTTTTGATTAATACTTTAATTGACTATCTCTATTTGGTGAGTTTTTCAGATAGTCTTAACGTTTTTTGTTGCCACCGTGTCCACGGAATGTACGTGTTGGGGCAAATTCGCCTAGTTTGTGTCCCACCATATTCTCTGTTACATAGACAGGAATAAATTTGTTACCGTTGTGAACGGCTACTGTGTGACCCACGAAATCTGGAGAGATCATACTTGCACGTGACCATGTTTTGATTACGTTTTTCTTTCCTTCTTCGTTTTGAGCGAGGATTTTACCCTCTAACTTAGGCTCGATGTAAGGTCCTTTTTTTAATGAACGGCTCATACTGTGATTTTTAGAGGGTTAATTATTTAGTACGTTTTGTGATTATGAACTTCGAAGTAGTCTTCTTAGGATTACGAGTTTTGTAACCTTTAGCAAGAACACCTGTACGAGAGCGTGGGTGACCACCACTTGAGCGACCTTCACCACCACCCATTGGGTGATCTACTGGGTTCATAACAACACCACGAGTACGTGGACGGCGACCCAACCAACGTTTGCGACCTGCCTTACCGTGTTGTTCTAGTTTGTGGTCAGGGTTTGACACTGCACCAACAGTTGCACGACAATTAGTAAGAATCATACGAGTCTCACCTGATGGCAATTTGATGATAGCGTATTTACCTTCACGAGCTAGAAGCTGAGCGTAAGTACCAGCCGAACGAGCTAGGATTGCACCTTGACTTGGGTGAAGTTCGATACAGTGGATTACAGTACCTAGAGGAATTTCCGAAAGGAAAAGTGAGTTACCAACCTCTGGTGCTACACCAGTACCACTAGCGATAGTTTGACCAACTGTCAAGCCGTTAGGAGCAACGATATAGCGTTTCTCACCATCAGCATACACGATCAGAGCGATACGTGCCGAACGGTTTGGATCATACTCGATAGTTTTAACAGTACCGATGATTCCATCTTTATCACGATTGAAGTCGATAAGACGATACATACGTTTGTGACCACCTCCTAGGTAGCGCATTGTCATCTTACCGGTATTATTACGACCGCCACCACGGCTCCATAGTGGAGCTACAAGTGACTTCTCTGGCTTTGACGCAGTGATATCGTCAAAGGTGCCAATAATTTTGTGTCTTTGACCCGGAGTAGTGGGTTTGAATTTTTTTACTGCCATTGCTTATTAGATATTACCGTAGAAGTCTATGCTATCGCCAGATTGAAGTGTAACGATTGCTTTTTTAACATTATTTGTACGACCTTGAATGTATCCTGCTTTAGTAAAGCGAGCTTTGTTTTTGCCATCGTAGTTCATTGTATTGACTCTCTCAACAACAACGCCGTACATAGCTTCGACCGCCGCTTTGATTTCGAGCTTATTAGCTCGTCGATCGACGATAAAACCGTACGCACCCAGTTTTTCGCCTAGGGTGGTCATCTTTTCGGTTAGTATTGGCTTAATTAAGATATTCATTTGTTTTGTTTCGTTTTAGGCAAGCATTTCGTTTACTACTTCGACTGACGCTGCTCCCATTAGGATGTGAGCGCAATTCATTACGTCATAAGTATTGAGTGATGCTGCGTTTACCACTTTAACTTTTTGCAGGTTGCGAGCTGCCAATACTACGTTTACGTCGGTCTCTGGAAGAACCACTAGTAGTTTTTGACCGCATAGGCTAAGAGCTTTTTGCGCTGCGATAAACTCTTTTGTTTTGTTTGACTCTAGGGTCAAGTTGTCAACAACTGTGATTGCTTGAGCTGCTGCTTTCACCGAAAGAGCCGAGCGACGAGCCAATTGTTTTAGCTTTTTGTTTAGCTTGAAAGAGTAATCACGTGGTACTGGACCAAATACACGACCACCTCCTACGAAGATTGGTGATTTGATTGAGCCACAACGTGCGCCACCTGTTCCTTTTTGTTTCTTTAGTTTGCGAGTTGAACCTGCAACTTCACCACGTTGTTTTGCTTTGTGGGTACCTTGGCGTTGGTTAGCAAGGAATTGCTTAACGTCTAGGTAGATTGCGTGTTGGTTTGGAGTAATCGCAAAGATATTGTCTGCAAGGGTTACTGATTGTCCTGTAGCTTCCCCTTTGATGTTTTTTACACTGATTTCCATAGGTTACTGCTCGATTAATACGTAAGACCCTTTAGCTCCTGGGATAGAGCCTTTGACAAGGATAAGGTTATTTTCTGGGATTACTTTTAGCACTTTTAGGTTAAGTGCTTTTACTTGGTCTCCACCAGTACGACCTGCCATGCGCATACCTTTACGTACACGTGAAGGCCATGACGATGCACCTAGAGAACCTGGGTGACGTTGGCGGTTGTGCTGACCGTGAGTTTGACCACCCACACCGGCAAAGCCGTGGCGTTTTACAACACCTTGGAAACCTTTACCTTTCGAGATTCCTGTTACGTCGACCCACGCATCTTCTACGATTACGTCGGCAGCAACGGTTGCTC
>JAWXTL010000213.1:0-3449 GCA_044433565.1 Rikenellaceae bacterium
CGATCAACTTAATCTTACCACCATCGGCCATATAGACCGCCTCGTTGCGCTGTCGATAGGACTCCGACCCCGAACGAGTCAATTCCACACGCCCCAAACGAGCCTTGGTATCAAGAAACTGAGCGGCACAATCCATAATAATGTCATACTCCCCCTCATTCTGCTGGGGAGTAACAACCGCGATCCCAGCCCCATAGAGCAACTCACACAATCGTTCGTCGACACTCGAAATATCAGTACGCCCCACCGACAATCGAGCACCACCATAGATCAAGTTCATATACTTATAGATCGAATTACGACACATAGGTGTGGCATCCAGAATCGAAAGCCCCGCAAAAGGTTTACTCGTGATCCACTTCTCACGTTGGAGTCTAAGGGTTGGATATTCAGGCTCGGAATAGGCATCCAAGAAATATTGTTCTAACTGGCTATACATAAATCGTGTGTGATAATTGTTTGGGGCAAAGTTACAAAAAATCGCAAAAATCACTCAATTATTCGTACCTTTGTCTTATAAAACTAACCTAATACAATACTCTATTATGATTAAAACCCTGCTATCCGCCGCATTTTTTGCACTCATAGCGACAACCTCTTTGGCTCAAAGTGCCAAGGATGTTGTGATCCCTACACCAAATTCTGTCAACGTAACATCGGGCACTATCAGCTTCGGAAACCAACTAACAATAAAAGCCAAAGGAGCCAAAGAGACCGCCTCGTTTATCGAAAGCGAGCTAGAGAAACAATTTAATATCCGCAAAGGTAAATCGGCTGTGACACTCACCATCGAGGTCGACACCAAAAGCGACCTTCCTTCTGAAGGCTACAAGCTAGAGATTACCAACAAGGCTATCAACATCTTAGCATCTAGTGAGGCAGGAGCGTTCTATGGCGGTCAGACCCTAATTCAGTTGCTACGTGCAGGAAAATCTGGCGATGGCAATTTCACTCTTACTTGTCAAAATATCGACGACACCCCTCGTTTTGCATGGCGTTCGTATATGATGGATGAGTCTCGCTATTTCTATGGTCAAGAGGAGCTCCTCAAATTGATTGACCATCTAGCGGCCATCAAAATCAACACCCTTCACTGGCATCTCACCGATGATGCAGGATGGCGTATCGAAATCAAACAATATCCACTGCTCACCGAGATTGGTAGCAAACGTACCGATTCGGAAACAGGAACATGGGGAAGTGGCAAGACTTCGGGCGAGCCTCACGAGGGATTCTACACCCAAGAACAAGTAAAAGAGATATTAGCCTACGCTCGTGAGCGTCATGTCAAAGTGATTCCCGAGATCGAGATGCCAGGTCACTCGTCGGCAGCCGTAGCATCGTATCCTTGGCTAGGTGTCAAAAACCAAAAAATCGACGTGCCAGTAAAATTCGGAAAACACTACCACATCTATGATGTAATAGATCCAAGAGTCAAAGAGTTCTTGCAAAACGTAGTGGTCGAGGTAATCGAGCTATTCGAGACAGACGTTATCCATATCGGTGGCGACGAAGTGCGCTTCGACTATTGGGAAGAAGATCCAGATATGGTAGCCTATAAAGAGGCTAAAGGCTACACCTCGTTTATGGATATTCAAATCGAATTCTCGAACGAGATGTCACGTTTTATCGAGAGCCACAATTGCCGAATGATGGGATGGAACGAGATCCTAGGCGAAAATCTGCATGTGGGTGAAATTCGTTTTGACGAAACTTCGACTAAGATTGCTCCAAATGTTATTGTTCATTTCTGGAAAGGCGACCTAAATGCAATGACAGCCGCAGCCGAGCAAGGTTATTCGCTGGTCAACTCATACCACGAGATGACCTATCTGGATTACTCTTACAACTCGATTCCGGTGAAGAAGGCCTATAATTTCGATCCTATTCCCGAAGGACTAGCACCCGAATTTCACGATAAGATCCTTGGTTTTGGGACTCAGATGTGGAGAGAGTGGGCACCTACCACAGAGCGTGTACAACAGATGACATTCCCACGTATTGCAGCCTATGCCGAGGTGGGTTGGAGCGAGAAAGAGACAAAAGACTACGACAACTTCTTGGAACGTCTAAAACCGATGGTCGACTATTGGCACACCTGCGGTATTGCCACTCACGAGTATTAGAACTCCCCGTGACATAACACATACAAAAAAACTTGGTGAAGATTTTCGCCAAGTTTTTTTTGTGATACAAACCCATATTTCAGCAGAAAAATCGTACCTTTGTTTAGCTCGAAGCAAAGCACCCTTGCGTATATTCGCCTTGCTCGACAAATTTGCAACTAACTCAAAACACCTAAAAATCAATGAAATTGAATCCTCGTTCGATAGCAGTGGCAACCGCCTGTTCGGCTGCACTATTGCCTAGTGTGATTATGGCACAAAACACCAAGCCCAATATAATCTTTATCCTTGCCGACGATATGGGCTATGGTGATGTGGCAGCACTAGATCCTAACTCCAAAATAGAGACTCCGCATCTGGATCAGATGGTCAGAGATGGAATGGCATTCACCGATGCCCATACCACTTCGAGCGTATCTTCTCCGTCACGCTATGCACTCGTTACGGGGCGTTATAATTGGCGTTCACCGATGCAATCGGGGGTGCTATGGTCTTTTTCGGCTCCTTTGATCGAGCGTGAACGCCCAACAGTAGCCACCATCTTGAGCGAAAATGGATACAACACAGCAGTCATAGGTAAATGGCACTTAGGATTGGGATGGGAGCGTTTTGGAGAGGGAGAGAACGATGTACTCTATACCAAAGTCGACTTCTCGCCAATAGACAACGGCTTCGACTATTCATTTATAATGAGTGCCTCGCTAGATATTCCGCCATACACCTTTATCGAAGGACACAACTTCACAGCCCCCGTAAACGACACAATAGCCGTGCAAAATGGCTACGGCTTCTATCGTGAAGGGGCAATAGCCGAAGACTTTGATATTAACACAGCACTCGAACGCTTCACCAGCGAGTCATTGAAATATATCGACCAAAAAAGCAAAGAGGATAATCCATACTTCCTCTATTTCCCACTCACCGCACCCCACACCCCAATCCTACCACCCGAGGAGTTTCAAGGTAAATCGGGGATAAATCCTTATGCCGATTTTGTAATGTATGTAGATGATATAGTAGGACGAATAATCGAAGGAGTCCGAGCATCGGGAGAAGAGCAAAATACGCTAATCATCTTCTCGACCGACAATGGATGCTCGCCATCGGCAAATTTCGCAGTGACTAGTGAGGCAGGGCACAGCCCAAATTCGATCTACCGAGGCATGAAAGCCGACATCTATGACGGAGGACACCGAGTACCATTTATCGTAAAATGGCCAGAAAAGGTAGAGGCTGGTTCGCAATGCGACAAAACAATATCACTAGCATCATTTATGGCAACCTGTGCCGACATCAACGATATAGAGATCCCCGAAGGAGCCG
>JAWXTL010000214.1:0-3435 GCA_044433565.1 Rikenellaceae bacterium
ATTCTACCCCGAAGATATAGATTGTTCTGGGACTCTTGCTGGGTATTTTCTGGGACTCTTGCTGGGTCATGTGCTATGAAATAGTGCGGGGGCGGGATCTAAAGGAGCATACTTAAAGTATGTGATCGCAAGAGCACACTACGCTATCTTTGAACTATCGCCGCCTTGCAACGATCTCAAAGTACCAAAACAGACTTAATAAACTCATCTATATCCCCATCCAAAACACCATCGCAATCCGAACTCTGATACAAAGAACGATGATCCTTGACACGTCGATCATCCAAAACATAAGAGCGAATCTGTGACCCCCACTCAATCTTCTTCTTAGTACCCTCCAACTCACTCTGAACAGCACGACGACGATCCATCTCCAACTGATACAGCTTAGAACGCAAAATACGCATAGCATTCTCCTTGTTCATAAGCTGAGAACGTGTCTGTGTGTTCTCAATAACAATACCCGAAGGAATATGATACAAGCGAACCCCAGTCTCAACCTTATTAACATTCTGCCCCCCAGCACCACCACTACGATAGGTATCCCAACGAATATCCGAAGGGCTAATAACAATATCAATAGTATCGTCGACCGAAGGAGTAACAAAAACACTAGCAAAAGTAGTCTGACGCTTATTATTAGCATTGAAAGGAGAAGGACGAACCAAACGATGAACCCCATTCTCGCTCTTGAGATAACCATAAGCATAGTCGCCCACAATCTCAATCATAGCCGATTTGACCCCCACAGGATCGCCATCCTGAACATCAAGACTGCGCACCGTATAACCCCGACGCTCACCCCAACGAACATACATACGCAACAACATCGAAGCCCAATCCAAAGCCTCAGTGCCCCCAGCCCCCGAATTGATCTCCAAGATAGCCGAAAATTGATCCTGCTCCTCACGCATAGTAGCCTGAAGTTCCGCCTTCTCCAACTGATCGACCACCTCACTATATGCTTGTTCGTACTCCTGCTCGGTACTTACACCCTCACGCACAAACTCCGCAAACAAAAGCAAATCCTCGACACTCTCCCAGACCCCATCATAGAGCGAAACCCACCCTTTGAGCACACCTGCCGCCTTCTGGTGAGCCTGTGCCCGAGAGGCATCATCCCAAAAATCAGGTGCCAAAGATTCCTCTTCGGCTTGGGCTATTTCGGCTCTCTTTTGCTCGATCGAAAGCTGAATGTTTAGCCTCTCGATGCGTTGTTGTATATCTCGTAACTGCTCGGTTGTAATCATCTGTATGGAAGATCTGTGGATTCATATTTAGTAATAGAGACAAAAGTAAACAATTTTTTTGAGCTCTTAGCCCCTAGGCTTCTTTAGTTCTAAAAAAATCATTAACTTGCAACATTAAAATAGATAGACCTCACATGAAAAAGATACTATACCTAGCACTATTTGCGCTACTTATCACGCTACTCATGCCCACTCACGGGAGTTTGAATATGAAAAATGTCGTGGGAGATAGTTGGACGCACCCCACTTTGGTTGCTCCGTTCGATATACCAATCTCAAAAACCGATACCGAGATAGAGCAAGATCGAGCCTTGATGCAGGAGCTTTATACCCCGATTTTTATTCTTGATACCACCTCCTCGTATATCTTTGCCTCGGATAGTGTGATCTATGATCTGGTTGTGGGGGGTATTATTCCTCCTAGCGAAAAGAGTCGATATAGCGAGAGAATGGTACGTGTGGTGTGTGGCAATGTGATGCAGAGCATATTGTGCTCGGAGATTCCAACGCCAGATCAAGTATCGGCACTGGCCTCACAACGTGGTATGCCCCAAGCCATTTCATATCAGATCCGAAGCAATATGCTCTATGATGCCAAGATCAACGATCAGGCACTAAAAGAGTTTCTTTCGGAATTGTCGCTAACCAAAGGGCTGATCCGCTCGTCGGAGGTGATCGTCGAACAAGGAGCCATTATCGACAATGCCACAAAACAGAAGTTGGACTCCTACCAAAGCGAATATCAACATCGTATGGGGCATAGCAATACTCGATGGATGATGTATTGCGCCCGTTTTGTCTTGGTGTTTGCTATTTTGTTGTTGAGTAACTTGTTTTTGAATATCTTTTCACCTGAGCTTTTTGTCAATCAGTTGCGCTATAATATCTTTATTTGGATTCTTCTTTTGATTATGGTGGGGCTGGTTTCGCTCAGCGAACAGTTAGAATCCATCTCTCCATTTATTATCCCTCTGCCGGTGGTGGCTATCTATTTGTTGACATTCTTCAATATGAAGGTGGCGGTTTTGGGTAATATTGTTGTTGTGCTGATCTGTATGTTGTTTGTTCACAACGCCATGGATTTCTTTTTGATAAATTTCACGGGGGGGATGGTTGCTATTTTGATGCTGCGCCACCTGTATCTTCGCATTAACCTTTTCAAGGCTGTTGGGGTGATTTTTATTGTACAGGCTTTGCTTTTGTTTTGCCTATCGTTTTTGATACAAGAAGTACCTTCTCGTGAATATTTCGTTAAGTTGTTTTTTGTTTTGATAGGTAGTTTCTTGACTTTGGGATTCTATCAGGCGATCTATTTGGTCGAGCGTGGATTTGGTTTTATTTCGGCTCTGACACTACTAGAGTTATCGGATACCAATCAGAAGTTGCTTTTGGCTTTGGCACAACAGGCACCTGGTACTTTCCAGCATTCGGTTCAGGTGGCCAATTTGGCCGAGAGTGCCGCTAAAGCTATTGGGGCTAATCCTCTTTTGGCTCGATGTGGGGCTTTGTATCATGATATTGGGAAGATGCGCAATCCTTTCTATTTTGTCGAGAACCTTAGTGGGGTTTTCAACCCTCATGATGATATTTCGCCCCAGCGTAGTGCACAGATTATCCGTACTCATGTGACCGATGGTGTGGCTATTGCTCGTGAGGCGAAGATTCCAGCCCCTATTATTGATTTCATAGAGCGACATCATGGTAACTCCTTGATATACTATTTTTACGAAAAGTCACGCCGTGCGAATGGTGAGGTCTCAGTTTCGGATTTTTGTTATCCGGGAGAGACTCCGGTCGAGAAAGAGGTTAGCATTTGTATGATGGCCGATGCTGTCGAGGCGGCAAGTCGTTCTCTGGCCTCTTATGAGAAGGAGCCTTTGGAGCAGTTGGTAGATCGTATTATTGACAAGCAGATTTCGGATGGTCAGTTTGTGGGTAGTAAGCTCTCATTTTCGGAGGTAGAGACTATTAAGAGTGTATTTAAGTCTAAGTTGAACACTATTTACCATGGTCGCATAGCCTATCCTGTTCGCAAGTAGCACAAGTAGCACATCTGTGTGGGGAGCGTCCGCACCCCCACCAATAAAGAGACTATCTATGGCAGATAAAATTCCGTAGTAGGATTAGTAGTAAGAAGACTATATATAATCAAAATAGTAATCATCGTAGCTACAATAATAGCAAT
>JAWXTL010000215.1:0-3417 GCA_044433565.1 Rikenellaceae bacterium
GCTATCGCAATTGGAAATTCCTCTGACAGGAACAATACAATATGTTGCGCCCCCCGAAACCTTGTCGATGACTCGATAAGGTTTTTTTGTCGGGTGGGGGGCGAGAACGAAAAGTCTATAATACAAAAGCCTCTAACCGCATGGAAACATAGCTACAACCCCAGAGCCTCCAACCACTAGGAACTGTGAGGCTTTTTGAAAAAAGCCCAACCGACCAAAAACTTTTGTCCAGAAATTCCCCCCTCCAAGGGGAATTTCTTCATTAGAACGACCCCAAAGTTTTGTCCCAAAAATCTTCCGACCATCCTTGACGGCTCCCACACGCCCCGAGCCCCGTAAGCCTTCAGGATTACGGGTCACACCGACAGCCCACCGAGAAACGAACCATATCCTTCAATGTATCTTATTGCGACCAAAAAATACCCTTTGCAAAGACCAAAAGTCTCCGCAAAGGGTAGTGAAAATACTTGCAGAAAGTCTATCTCCGCAAAGAAAGAAACTATTTTATATCAACCTCGATAGAAGCTGGATAAACACGCTGGGAATCAAAGAAAGTAGCACAGCTATTTACCATAGACTCCAATGTAGGCTTAACTTTGCCCGAGAAGACCTCTACGCCATTGACAATCAATGTTACCTTCTTCGACAAATCAACTAGCTCGTCGTTGAGATAAACAATCACCTTGCCCGAAGTGGCAGGAGTGTACTCCTTGGTGTAGCTAAGCTCCAAACCCCATTTGTTACGAGAGGTTACCTCATAAGTAAACTCGTCAACATTCAATGTGATCTTGTTATCCTTGATCGCCATTTTATAGCGGGTACGAGTGTCAAAATCGTCATTTGAACGCTCAACAACAGCAAGATTATAGAATCCGTCACGATAAACACCATCCATCTCGAAGTTATCCCAGATAAATTTTGTTGGATATGGATTACGAACCTTGTCCTTGAGCCAAAGTGTTGTTGGTGAATAGTCAATATGGTGACCTTTGTCCGGAATCAACTCAATGCGATGGTCATACTGACCTGGATTTTCTTTTTGGAATCTCTCGAATTCATCTTTGGTAATTTGAGTCAAGAGATAACGGTCGAAGCCAGTATCTTGAGCACCTGTTAGGAACGAAAACGCTATATTACCGCAGTTTTCGACAGGCGCATTTTGCAATGGTTCGCCACCTGCCATTGGGCCCGCACCAGCTAGATAGTCAGCATAGTACGAAGCTAGACGTTGACTTCCGTAACCACCCTCTGAGATACCAAAAATAAAAAGTTTGTTCGGGTCGACATCATCCCCTAGGAATGACAAGCGGAACAAACGCTCCCATGCAAATTGCTTAGAACGCTGCCACCAACGATAATTGCTCGTATTTGGAATCTGTGGGATAAAATAGATCGACGGACCATCCTCAAATTGATTACCTAGTTTTAGACCTGTTGCCCACTCTTTGTCTTTGTTGCCCGAGCCGTGGGTGTACAAGAACAATGGATAGCCATTCTCTGGGCGATCGCCTTTATATCCATAATAATATGGCATTACAGCATCTTTTTCTAGCTCCTCTGGCAGTGTCCATGAGCTTGAACGACCCAGACTAAGTAGCTCTAGGTCAATAAGTTTTTGCTCCTCGAAATTTTTGTTTGCCTCTTTCCATTGCGACCATACAAGATCTTGCATTTGGTCTACCTGCGCAAGTTTGACCTTTTGCGACGACTCATAATAGGATTTATCTCCTTCGAGTCGGTTTTCAAAAAATTTAACAATATCAGCATCGCTGTTTTGAGCCAATGCAGAACCAATAGAGGTTAGACCTGTCAGGATGGTCAACCCCAAAATTCTAGTGTAGTTTTTATTCATAAGTATAATATTTATATGTTTACTTCTTTAATAATCAATTAGTTAAGATGATAATATCTCTATTTAACCATAGCTAAGGTAGTAAAAATAGAGATGGAATCAAAAAAAACGCAGATATAATTCATAATATGATTGTAATCCATGGCAGAATTATTACCTTTGTTTATAATAACAAACTAACCCTATGTATAAAAGAAAATGAAGAAAACATTATTGACACTGGTTGTGGCGTTACTCTCGTTGAGTGGAGTTTTTGCCCAAATCGACCTTACAAAATCACGAATCATTGTCGATCAAACTATCGAGGATGATGCACAGGCTGCTAAGATTTTGGCGCAATTTGCCCATGAAATTAGTGGTGCAAAGCTGGAAATTCTACCCAGTAAAACAAAGGCTAAACAAGGAGACATTATAATTGGAAAGGCCAATAAGAAAGAGATCAAAGAGATCACCGAAGATGGATTTTGTATCCAGACTACCGATGGAAATTTGAGGATATATTCGGGCGAGGGTCATGGTTCGATCTATGGCGTGTTCGATTTGTTGGAGAAGTATTTTGGTCTGAAATATTGGGCTGCCCAAGCTTATGACCTTCCTCAAAGTCAGCAAATGATCCTAGAGACCACGATCGACTACATGACTAATCCTGCTTTTGAGTATCGTCAGACCCAGAGCTATGGTACCGAAGATCCGCTCTATAAGCTCTATCACCGCCTTGAAGTGCCCGGCGAGGTATTTGCTCAGAATCTTTGGGTTCATACCTTTGCAAGACTTATCCCTTCGAGTGTCTATGGCGAGAGTCATCCCGAATATTTTGCCCTCATCAATGGCGAACGTCGCCCTGGTACTCAGAGCCAATTGTGCTTGACAAACGAAGATGTATTTGAACTTATGGTTCACAAATTGGATTCTATTTTTAAACTTGACCCAACCAAGAAACTTATCTCGGTAAGCCAGAATGATGGTAACTTTACTAACTGTACTTGCGACAAATGTCGGGAGGTAGACGAAAAAGAGGGTGCACTTGTGGGCTCGATTATCCATTTTATGAATCGCCTTGCCGATCGCTTCCCCGACAAAGAGATCTCGACTTTGGCCTATACCTATTCTGTTACTCCTCCCAAATATGTCAAACCTCGTGATAATGTGAATATCATGTTGTGCGATATTGATTGTATGCGTCAGTTGCCTTTGACCGATTTGCCAAGTAGCGCAAGTTTTGTTCGGGATATTGAGCAGTGGAGCAAAATTTCAAACAATATCTTTGTGTGGGATTATGGTATTAACTTCGATAACTCGGTCTCTCCATTCCCAAATTTCCATGTTTTGCAATCGAATATTCAGTTGTTCCATAAGAACAATGCTAGTAAGCTTTTTGAGCAGGTCAATGGTTATAAAGGTGCCGATTTCTCGGAGCTTCGTGCCTATATGTTGGCAAAATTGAGGTGGGATCCTTATTGTGATGCCGATGCTGTGCAGAAAGAGTTTGTTTGGGGCTATTATAAAGAGGCTGCTCCATATATCTATGACTACCTTAAATTGCAACAGGGTGGATTGGTTAGCTC
>JAWXTL010000216.1:0-3396 GCA_044433565.1 Rikenellaceae bacterium
TGTGCTCTTGCGATCACATACTTTAAGTATGCTCCTTTAGATCCCGCCCCCGCACTATTTCATAGCACATGACCCAGCAAGAGTCCCAGAAAATACCCAGCAAGAGTCCCAGAACAATCCATATCTTCGGGGTAGAATCATCCAAATTGCGATAGCGAGACTTTTCTGAAAGAAAAGTCAGCAGGGCGGACGCTCCCCCCACGGGAGCCCTGCACTACTTCGTAGCACATGACACCCGTAGCGTCCGAGAACACTCCATATCTTTCCCATTCAAAAAAAAAAGATCACCACCCTTCAAAAAGGGTAGTGATCTAATAGATAAATCCACGAAAAAGATCTGGCTACCTAAAGATAATAGAATTAGTACCAATCATACTATCATCCATATAGACCAAAACGGTATATTGACCTGCTGTCAGACCCGACCCATTATAATATAATGAAACGCCCAAATCATCATTCACATAATCGACAGTACGTCCCACAGTATAAGGCTTAGTCTCACCCTCGAAATTGAAAGTCGTATTCTGACTCTCAGCCAAAATCATACCCTCGGGGTTGGTAATAGCAACATAAATCTCACGCTCACCAGGTGTTGCCAACTCATTAGCCGAAAGAACCAGCGAAACACGAAGACCCTTAGCCTGTGAAACACGTGTCACATCCTTGTTACGCTTATTATATGGTGTCAACTGAATATCACGGGCACGAATCACAGCACCACGGGTGATCTTAGAACTTAGCTCTGTGGCCATCTCCTCGGCAGCCTCAGTACGCACACGATAGTTAGACAACTCACGACGATACGAAAGATTCTCACCAGCCAACTGCTTATTAATAGTATTGAGAGAGTCGATCTGTCTTACGAAAGTTTGCATCGTAGCACGTAGCGTCCCCAACTCACGCTCATAAGCCTTGAGTTTGCTATAACTGATACTGCGTTCGCTTTTGAGCCTCTCAAAAAGTGAATCGGCACGATGACGCTCCTCGCCCAAATGTTGGTTGAGCGTATCATTTTCAAATTCAATCAAACTCATATCATCACGCAAAGTTCCAAGACGGTTTTGCAGCGTGTCTAGTTCTACTTTTAGCAGCTCTTCATCGGCCTGTGCCTGACGCACACTACGCCAATACAAGAACCCCACCGCTAGTAAAACAACCAGCAAAATATAAATTGCGATTTTCAGGCCTTTTTCGGTACTATTAGAGGGGGTCTGCTGGTAGCCATCATTTTGGTCGTAATCGTAGTCGTAATCGTTTTCAGATTGGTAGTCCATAATTTTAATTTTTGGGTTACTATTCATTTTATCCGAACAAATGCTGTGCATTTTTTGTTCAGAGTGCTAAGGTACAAAAAATTATTCTATTTTTGGGTTGTTTTCGATAAATATTAGTTACAACTTTTCGCCATACATTAGATCTCCTGCATCGCCTAGCCCTGGGACTATGTAGCTTTGGCTATTTAGGGCTGGATCTATTGCTGCTGCCCATATTGTTGAACGATCTTCGGGGAGGGCTTTTTTGATTTGTTCGACTCCTTGTGGTGTTCCCAAGATACATGCGAAGTGCACTTTTTTGGGCTCTCCTGCTTTTTCGACCAGTGCTTTGTAGGAGATGGCTGTTGATATTCCTGTTGCTAACATAGGGTCTACTATTAGCAGTGTTTTTCCTTCGATCGAGGGCGTTGCTATTTGTCCTAGATCTAGGGCTATTTCACCGCTGGGTTTTTCTATTCGGTGTGCTGTTATAAAGGCACATTGGGCTTTGTCGAAGATCTCTAGGAATGCGCTTTGCATTGGGATCCCTGCCCTTAGAATTGTTGCTATAACTATATCTTCGTCCTCTAGTAGGATTGGCATCTGGGCAAGAGGAGTTTTTATTATTTGTTCTTTATAGTCGAATGTTTTGCTTATTTCGAGGGCTAAGATTTGCGAGATACGTTTTATGTTTTCTCGGAATCTCAGCGGATCTTTTTGTATTTCTTGGTCTCTTATTTCGGCCATGAAGCGGTTTAGGATACTCTTCTTTTGATTTAGAATTTTGGTCTGTATCATTATCTTTAGATTTTTGTGTTCTGTGGGCAAAGTAGTTTTATAATTTGGTTCTAAAGTGTGAGGTATTTCCAATTGCGGTAGCGGATTTTTCGCTAGAAAAATCTACGGGGCGGACGGCTCCCCCCGTCGGGAGCCCCGTACTACTAAAGTAGCACGGGTCACCTCGACAGCCGCCCGAGAACATATCATCTCTTCGGGGATGATAATATTGAGAATGCGGTAGCGGATTTTTCGCTAGAAAAATCTACGAGGCGGACGGCTCCCCCCCGTCGGGAGCCCCGTACTATTTCATAGCACGAGTCACCTCGACAGCCGTCCGAGAACACTGCCATATCTTCAGCAAGAGAATCCTTTTAAGCTTCCGAGCCACCCCTCCTGATTTATTAATCCTCTCTCTTTGCTAATGTTTTCCATGTGAAACCATTTATATCTTTGTTGCTCTTGAATATAAAACTAAACAATAGACTGTATCCAACCGTTAGCAAAATTCCCGAGAAACCATACAACCAGAATGACATATCGGTATAGGTGCTAATCAACCACAGACTAATATTACCCATAATAAATCCGCCCAGCGCACTCTTCGAGCCAATCCTAGGAATAAAGATACCAATTAGGAATAGTGCCGCAATACCACTCGAAAGCAGACCCAACAAGAAGTTGAAGAAATCAAACAGTGAAAGGATATTCATCGTAGCCATCAAGATCGCAATACCAATACCCAAGCCACCCATCACAAGTCCCGAAATTCGTGCCACACTCACCTCTTTCTTATCGCTAGATTTTTTTGCAAAGTGACGATATATATCAACAGTGAATGCCGTAGCCAAAGAGTTGACATTAGAGGATATGGTCGACATCGTAGCAGCAAAAATTGCAGCAATTATCAATCCTGCCAATCCAACAGGAATCTCAGCCATAATAAAGTGAGGGAAAATAGAATCGGTATTCTGCATCATAAAGTTGGTGCCCTCTGGATGAGTCTTATAGAAAGTGTAGAGAGCTGTTCCGATAAAGTAAAATATTACCAATACAATCACACTAAGTATTCCATTCATCTTAATACTCTTTGCAGCACCTTTCTCCGAACTTGTGGTGATATAACGCTGAATAACAGTCTGATCAGACGAATACGAGATAAGATTGTTGGCCAAGCCCCCAAGAATAATCACATAGAAGGTTGGGTTGCTCCACGAGAAAGAGAAATCGAATAGTCGCATCTTATCTTCGGTAATGGTAATGTCGATCAACGTAGAAAGCCCTCCAGGGATGTTTAGCACCAAGTAGATGGCCACAAACAAAGCCCCTCCAGATAGGATAATTCCCTGAACCACATCGCTCC
>JAWXTL010000217.1:0-3378 GCA_044433565.1 Rikenellaceae bacterium
AAGATCTTGACCCGGAACCTGATCGGGCATTACCCTCATGATCTGATCTATCTTATCTTGCCGTGCCTTTTGGTTTAGATCTTGGGCGGTCACGGTTTTGTTTGCTCTAACAATCTGGGCAGCAGTGCGCATATTCAAAGATTTCGTGCCATCATCGCCTATATTTGTGATAATATCATATTGCAGGAAGTCGACATTATCGGGCACATCCCTATAGATTGCCACCACAGGTGCCACGGGATTACTGGTCGATGTGTTTGTGCCGTAATACAACATATCGCCTACCTTAATCCCATATTTTTTGGCTTTAGATTGGCTGATAACCCAGCTTTTGAATGTCGTTGGGTTGTCGAAATCGTCTAGAGATCCCTCGATGATCTCGACTCCTAGAAGCTCAAGACCTGTTTTGTTTGTGCGCCCAACATCCAGACGGTGCGTCACGGTTCGATCTTTTAGCTGCTGGGTGACTGGCATCACCATATTTCGTGCCTCGAATGGTGCCGACTGCTCGATTAGGGGTGTGGATAGTGCGATCTCTTCGATGAGTAATCGAGAGCTATATGATGATCTTGTGCCCTCGCCATAGAACCCTTGATTGGTGACCAGATAGAGATTCTCGTAACCAGGGATAGATTGGTTGAAGGTCAAATCATACTTTAGTTGCGCTATAATAATATAGAGCGAGGCAAAGGCGATCGAAAGCCCAGCGATATTGAGTAGACTAGAAGCACTATAACGACGAAGTGTGCTGATGAAGTTGCGTAGGATAAGTTTCATAGTAGTATATTTTTTATAATATTTTTATTGCTTTGGCAGGGTTGATACGTGCAGCCATATATGCCTGAAGTAGTATTGTGGCAATGGCGATGAGTGATGCCACTGCTCCTGCGGTCAATATCACCCAAACAGGGAAGTCAATCCGATAGATATATTGGCTAGACCAACTGCTCATGCCATAGTAGATCAAAGGCACGGCAATCACAAACGAAAGGGCAAACCAACGAAGTAGATCGAACATAAGCATAAAGATGATTTGCCATGTTGTAGCCCCAAACACTTTGCGAACAGCAATCTCATGACGACGTTTCTCGACCGTATAACTAATCAGAGCAAACAGCCCCAGAGCAGCAATAAATATTGCCAAAAGGCTAAATATTATCAATCGTTTTTCGAGAAGTACCACCTCCGAATACATCTCTTTGTATTTGTCATCAATAAAATATTGGTCATATACAAGCCTAGGGTTTATCTCTTTAAAACACTTCTTGATATAGCTAACCGTCGAATCACGATCTTGGTCGGTGCGTAGTTTGATAAGTTGAATAAAATTCATATCAAATTTTTCCATATCTTCCAATATGTTGATGACTAGAGGTTTGATTGGTTGTGTGATGTCGGTTACGGGGAAGTCCTCGATCACTCCCACAATGTCCTTAAACGGGAAGGTGATGGTTGAATCTTTATAGGCTGCTCGGTATTGTTTGGCGAATGTTTCGTTAATGAGCATTGAGTTACCATTGCCCTTGATTGCTCTAATAGCATCAATATCTCCTTCGATTATCTTAATGCCCAATAGATCCAATGCTTTCATATCGCACATTATATCGTCAATTCTCACTTTGTGTGAATCGTCTGCACCATAAGATATTTCGATTGACCCTTGTACATCGAAAGGCATGGTTTGAGTTAGTGCACAAGCCTCTATATTGGGATTCTGCAATAATTTTTCTTCGAATATCTTACTTTCATTTCGGAAGGTGTATTCCACTGCATAGATATTCTCACGCTCAACACCCATATCTGCGGTATGGATGAAGTTGATCTGACGATTGATATAGAGTGTCGACCCGATAAGTACGATTGAGATGGTGAATTGGATAATGATAAGTATATGCCTAATATTGATAAAGGTCGATGAGCTAGTGCGACGAGCCAGTGCATCCAACGGTTTGGTACGAGTAAATGCGATAGCTGGATATACTCCTGCCAAAAGACCTATGGCAATAGGAGTTGCTACAAAAAGAATAAGGATGTTTTGGAGCGAAAGATCAAACGGAAGTTCGTAAGCCAATAGATCGTAAATTTCCTCTTGTGATTCGACAACAAAAAGGTATGCAACTGCCGAACAGAGTAGCATTACCACAATAGAATCCATCAGAATATAGCCAATAAGCCCACGTTTTTGAGCACCAAAGATCTTCTTGATACCCATTCCTGCAATCAGATTGGTCGAACGTGCTGTGTAGATATTGACATAATTGATAATAGCAATCACCAAAATAAGAATCCCTAGCATCACTAAGACTTTGATTGAATAGAGGTTTGTTTGTGAAGAGAAACTATATTCCAGCTCTGCGAAATAGCACTCAGAAAATGGGCGCACCAGTGGTGTTTTGTCATATACACGATTTTGCTCGGTGACTTTTTTTGTCATCAGCTCAGTGAGCTTTGTCTGGAAATCCTCTAGTTTGACATTTGGGTTTAGTTTAGCAAAAATTTCATACCCACCAGAAGACCAGTCGTAATTATACTTCTTGGCATTTTGGTGCAGACCATTCAAGTTCTTGTTGTTCTCGTAGCGATATATTATATCAAATTTATAGGAGGTATTCTTTGGCATATTCTCCAATACCCCTGTAATTGTAACGGAATTTATTGATACTTCAATCTTCTGACCTATTGGGTCGACATCTGCCCCAAAGATTTTGAGGGCTAACTCTTGGGTGATAAGTGCGCTTGTTTGGCTAGAGAATGCACTCTTTGAGTCTCCCTCTACCATTGGGTAGGGGAAAAACTCAAAGAAATTTTCGGATGCCGACACTGCTACGACCTCTAGCGATACCGCTTCGGCAGATTCGCTGGTAGGGGTGGTTTTCACTTGCTCGTTATATTTAGATAACAAGCAAACCTCTTGCAATTCTGGCAATAAATCAGCATTTTCGTATAGCGACCTAGTGGTCAATGCACTGGTATTGTTGGTCTCTATTCTTACCACATCTTGGGTATGATCTGTCAGTGCACTGTCGTGAGTGAGGTGATGCACCGTGTATTGAAGGATCACGGTTATTGCCATCAAAGCGAGGGTCATACCCACGAAGTTGACGATAAAACTAAGAGAGTTGCGCTGTTTGCTGCGGATGCACTGTTTGAAGAAATCTTGTATCATGATTGGGGTAGGTATTTGGGTGGTGTGAGTCGTTTATTTTAGCGTTAGGGTCTCATTGTCGCCATAGCTGTCATATGAGCTGACAATTACTTGTTCTCCCGCTGAGAGACCTTCGAGCACTTCGTAGTATTGTGGGTTTTGTCGTCCGATACGAATAGGGCGACGCACCGCCACACCATCCTCAACCACAAAGATCCAGTTGCCACCCGTGC
>JAWXTL010000218.1:0-3374 GCA_044433565.1 Rikenellaceae bacterium
CGCCACGTAGAGATTTTACCGTAAGGTAAAATCTCCGCTGTCGCAATTTGGATGATTCTACCCCGAAGATGTGGATTATTCTGGGACGCTCGGGTATTTTCTGGGACTCTTGCTGGGTCATGTGCTACTTTAGTAGTGCATGACTCCCGTGGGGGAAGCGTCCGCCCTGCTGATTTTTCGCCCCCTCTAGCGAGAGAGAATCTCACGAGATTTAGCAAGTGCTTTATGAATATCCGAACAGATATATTCGGTACCCAAAGTCTGCATAAAACCAGCATTTTCAAGCGTAAAGCGCACCTTGTCACTAACCCCCGAAAGAACAATCTCAATCTTCTCGGACTGCGACATACGAACCAAACTCGAAAGGTTATGAATACCCGTCGAATCCATAAAAGTAACCTTGCGCATACGAATCACACGAACCCGAGGCTTATCATTCAAAGTAGCCATCACTGTGCTAAACTTATTGGCCACACCAAAAAAGAAAGGACCATCAATCTCATAAACCTCAACCTTCTGAGGGATCTCAAGAATCTCATCCTCAAGAGTAACCTCGCCCTCTTGCGAAAGGTCAACAACATCGGTCGAAACCGAAACCTTGGTGGTCTCGGCAACACGACGCATAAACAAGAACATTGCCATCAACAGCCCCACAAAAATAGCAATAGTAAGGTCGAAAACCACAGTCAACAAAAAGGTCGAAACCAAAACAGCCACATCACCCTTAGGGTTTTTGAGCAAAGAACGAACCGTGCGCCACTCACTCATATTATAAGAGACAATCACCAAAACACCAGCCAAACAAGCCATAGGAATATATTGGGTCAAAGGGCTAAGGAACAAAAGAATCAAAAGAAGCACCACAGCATGGATAATACCAGCAACTGGGGTACGTCCACCGTTATTGATATTGGTCATCGTACGAGCAATAGCACCAGTCACAGGGATACCCCCAAACAAAGGAGAGACAATATTGGCAGCCCCCTGAGCAATCAACTCGGTATTAGAATTATGATTATCGCCCGTCACACCATCGGCAACCGTAGCCGAAAGCAAAGATTCGATAGCACCCAACATAGCAATAGTAAAAGCCGAAGGCAAAAGCAGATTGATAGTATTCATATCAATATCCAAAAGTGCAGGTTGTGGAATCTCGGCACTAATAGTAAAACGATCGCCAATAGTCTCTAGTGATGTAACCCCAAAATACTGACGAAGAATATACGAGACAATCGTAACCAAAATAATAGCCAAAAGCGACCCTGGAATCTTCTTCGATATACGAGGAGTAAAGACAATAATCAAAATTGTCGAAACACTAACAGCCACAGCACTCCAAGTAATAGTATCAAGAGCACCAAAATACGAAGCCCATTTGCCAAGGAACTCGCCACTCTCGCCCTGGATAGTCAACCCAAAAAGATCTTTGATCTGGGTCGAGAAGATGGTAAGCGCAATACCACTAGTAAAACCAATAATAATCGGATAAGGAATAAACTTAATAACACTACCAAAGCGGAAAACACCCATCAAAACCAATATAACCCCCGCTATGGCCGTGGCAACCATCAAACCCTCGATACCAAAGTTCTGGATAATGCCATAGACAATAACGATAAAAGCCCCCGTTGGCCCCCCAATCTGAACCGAGCTACCACCAAAGAACGAAACAATAAAACCACCAATAATAGCCGTTATAAGTCCTTTTTCGGGGCTAACACCCGATGCAATACCAAAAGCAATAGCCAAAGGCAGGGCAACAATACCCACAATAATACCCGACATCAAATCGGCAAAGAACTTCTCTTTGGAATAACCCTTCAAAGAGGAGAAAAATTTAGGAGTGAAATCCGAAAATCCCTTTTTCATAGTAGTATAAAATATTTTAAAATTGCGACAAAGGTATAAAAATTAGATGGAATACAAAACAATTTATTGGTTTGGTTTCTCGAAGTGCTGATAATCCTTTAGGCTTCTCCAATCGCCACCCCACCGAAAGCCTCGTTTGATAAATTCACGATACAATAGATCTCCTTTTTGGATCATATAGGGATGCTCTTGTTCTCGATTGGCATAGGGGGTTGACTCTGGGGGATCTACTCTGACCTCTGCGTTTGTGATCTTGACATAGGGGTTATACAGAGGGTTTATATCTATTGCCATTCCCGAGCTATGGTTCGATAATTTTTTTGTACCCGAGATATAGCGATAGTTAAATGCCGAGGAGTTATTGGCTCTCATCGAGCGTGAGTCTTGGGCTTGGTAGTTGTCTACCAACTCTACCCTTTCGATCGGGTATTTGGCATCGAAGAGCACTTTGAAGATCTCAATTAGATCTTGGGCTATTGCTTTGTTACAGATCAGCTCTCCTTCTCGCACTTCACCTTGGGCTGTAACGTGCAAGACTTTTAGGTATCGTAGCTCTTCGAGTGGCAGCTCACATCCTTCGGGGTAGGAGAGTCCGTTTATGCGGCAGAAGATCTCTGGGCTAATGGGCGAGATGGTAAATGCCTCACTTGGGGTTTGCGCCCAAGAGCCGAAGAATCCCACAGAGAGAAGGGCTAGAAACAGGAGTAATCGTTTCATCGGAGTTCAACAGTACAATCCAACACCCTCTTGCGCTCTGCCACCTTCCCACACTCGACTACCACGGGAGCTTTGATACCACACGCCCCTTCCCGCTGGTGAATCTGCGAGAGAGTACGATCGGATTTAAACACCAAGATATTATCATACAACCGATGATCTATAAAGCTTTGCAAGAGTTTCTCGCCCCCTTCGATAATCAAAGATTGGATCTTTTGTTGAGCCAAAACCTCGACCACCTGTGGAGGTACGGGCTGCGTGAAATCAATGGCAAAGATGGAAACCTGGGTGTGACAACAAAATTTCTGCTGCGCCGCCGATTGATTCTCGAAAGAAGTAAAAAGCAATGTCGCTGCCCTATCATTAAAAATCCTAGAGGACACCGGAAGCCTCAACCGACGATCAAAAGTGATACGAACGGGGCTTTTCCCGAAATATTCACGGGTGGTAAGCTCCGGATCATCCATCACAACCGTATTAGTCCCCACAGCAATAGCATCAAAGTGCGAACGCTCTCGATGAACCAAGAGTTTATTAAGCCACCCCGTAAACCACTTAGTGGAAGTACCCTCATCTCTCACCACATCCAAATAGCCGTCAGAGGTTTGCGCCCACTTCAGAAGGATATAAGGGCGAGAAAGAGTATGAGAGATAAAAAACGGTCGATTAATCTGTTGACACTGCTCCTCGAGCACCCCAACCACAACCTCGATCCCCGCCTCACGCATACGACTGATACCCCGACCACAAACCCTCTCATTGGGATCGACAGTGCCAATCACCACACG
>JAWXTL010000219.1:0-3371 GCA_044433565.1 Rikenellaceae bacterium
ATACCAACTCAAAAAACATAGTAATTCGTTATACTACCACCTCAAAGAATTATGGAATGCCACATATGCCTTCGACGGGTGTTAGTGGTCTCGACCTATATGCTACCGATAGCAAGGGTGAGCAGCTTTGGTTGGCAGCTCGTTATACTATTGGCGATCAATCGACCTTCAACTATCACGGCATAACCTATCGTGAGGGCGAAGATGGTTATTCTTATCGTCTTTTCTTACCACCCTACAATGGTATTGAGAAGTTGGAGATTGGTGTTGACGAAGGGGCAGAATTTTCGTTTATCGAACCACGCAAGGAGCTTCCGATTGTGGCGTATGGCACTTCGATCACCCAAGGAGCTTGTGCATCACGCCCTGGTATGATTTGGACTTCGATTGTCTCACGAGAGATGAATATGCCTCTGTATAACCTTGGTTTCTCGGGCAACGGTGTTTTGGAGGATGCTTTGATTGATTTGGTTTCGGATATTCCAGCGGCGGTTTATATTATTGACTGTATGCCTAATCTACAACACGTAGAGCAGGATTTGTTGGTTGATTCTATTGTGAAACAGGTTGTTCGCCTTAGAACTTTGCGCCCTGAGACACCTATTTTGCTTACTGACCATTTGGGTTATCCTCACTCTTTGACTATGGATTATTATGCTCAACGAGAGCGTAACGCAGTTGAGTCGCAACGTATTGCCTATGAGCGTTTGGTTGAGATGGGAGTCACAGATATATACCATTTGGACTATGATACTATTGGATTGCCACTAGATGCAACTGTCGAGGCTATACATCCAACTGATTGGGGTATGCGGGTATATGGTGATGCTTATGTTGAGATTTTGACTCGTATTTTGGAGTAATTTCTGAGCAGTTAATGATTTATATAGATCCCCGTCACATTTGTTTTTAGGGCAAGAGTGATGGGGATCGTTGTATTATTAGTGTTGCTTTTTTATCGGGTAGGGGGCAAAGCATTTCATACTATGAGGAAGTATTTCCAATTGCGATAGCGAGACTTTTCTGCGGGAAAAAGTCAGCAGGGCGGACACCCCCCACGGGAGCCCTGCACTATTTCATAGCACAAGACCCAGCAAGAGTCCCAGAAAATACCCGAGCGTCCCAGAACATTCCATATTTTCAGAAATAGAATCTTGTCAATCTTCCAACCACCTTTGCCCCCCAAAAAAAAAGCCCAGCGATAAAATAAATTATCGCCAGGCAAAATAATAAACTATGAAAACAAAACGCTATTCGTCCTGCTCAAGTGCCTCATAAGCCTTCAAAAGCTTATCCTGAATATCAGAAGGAACCTGCTCAAAACTAGCCAATCGCATACTATATGTAGCACGACCACTAGTCAAAGAACTCAAAGAGGTCGAATAACGATACAACTCAGCAAGAGGAACACGTGCATTAAGTACATCAAATCCCTTGTCCGAATTCATACCCTCGATCATAGCACGACGGTTCTGCAAATCACTCATCACATCACCCATCTTATCGCTAGGTACCAAAACCTCAACCGAATAAATAGGCTCCATAATCTTAGGACCTGCCTTCTTGAAAGCCTCCCTAAAAGCATTACGACCAGCCAACTTAAACGACAACTCATTAGAATCTACTGGGTGCATCTTACCATCATAAACCACAACACGAATATCACGAGCCAAAGATCCTGTAAGTGGACCCTCCTCCATCTTCTCCATAATACCCTTGAGAATCGCAGGCATAAATCGAGAATCAATAGAACCACCCACAATAGCCGAACAGAATACCAACTTACCACCCCACTCAAGATCTACCTCCTCGGTATTCTTGATATTCAACTGCATCTCACGACCATCAATCTTATACTTACCAGGTGCAGGACATCCCTCATAATAAGGCTCAATGACCATATGAACCTCGGCAAATTGACCCGAACCACCCGATTGTTTCTTATGACGATAGTCGGCAGCAGCAGTGCGAGTAATAGTCTCACGATAAGAAATACGAGGCTCAAAAAGCTCAACCTCAATCTTGTTCTGATCAGAAAGCTGACGTTTGAGAATATTCAACTGATGCTCTCCCTGACCCTGAATAACAGTCTGCTTCAACTCACGAGAATATTCGACCAGAATCGAAGGATCGTCGATAGAGGCACGATTAAGCAATTCGCCCAATTTCTCTTCGTCGGCAGTAACCTTAGCCTTGATAGCAGTACGGAAACGAGGCTGAGGGAATCCAATCTCATTGACCTTCCAATCGGCACCCGAACCACAAAGCGTATGGTTCACACGAGTAGATTTAAGCTTAACGGTACATCCAATATCACCAGCGGTAAGCTCCGAAACCTTAGTACGATTGCGACCCGCAACACAGAATAGCTGAGAAATCTTCTCTTTGATACCAGTGCTCTGGTTAATCAACTCTTGACCCTCGCTAACCTTACCACTAATCACCCTAAAATAGGCAACCTCACCAACGTGTTGTTCAAGACTTGTCTTGAAGACAAAAATCGAAGTAGGTTTTGTAGCATCGGGAGCAATCTCACCTGCATCATCCTGAAGGCGGAAGTTAGGAGCCGAAATAGGATCTGGAGCAACATTAATAATAAACTCCATCAGACGTTTAGTACCAATATCTTTTTTGGCAGACATACAGAATACAGGAACCAAGTCACGTCTGGCAAGTCCAATCTTCAACCCCTCACGCATCTCATCCTGAGATAGTGTACCTTGCTCAAAATAAAGCTCCATCAATCGCTCATCATTCTCGGCAGCCGCCTCAACCAGCGTATTATGCAACTCAGAGGCACGTTCTTGCTCCTCCTCTGGAATTTCAAGCTCTTCACGCTCACCAGTATCACCCTTAAAGCGATACATCTTCATCATCAAAACATCAATATAAGAGTCGAAATCCTCACCCGGATTCAAAGGATATTGCACCAAAACAGGAGTAGCCTGAGAAGCAGCAAAGATAGAATCTACGGTCATATCCCAAGATGCCTTTTCGTGGTCGAGCTGATTGACAGCGATAATCACTGGTTTCTCATGGCGACGAGCATAACGAGCCTGAATCTCTGTGCCCACCTCAAAACCATTCTGAGCATTAATAAGTAGTATCCCAACATCGGCAACCTTGAAGCTACTAAAGATAGCACCACAGAAGTCATCCGAACCTGGGGTATCTATTATATTAAGTTTCTTGCCCATATACTCTGTATAGAGTAGTGTCGAGAAAATAGAACGCTTATACATATGTTCTACATCGGTATAGTCAGATAGGGTCGACTCTTTGTCAATACTTCCACGTCTTTCTATCACTTTGCCCTCATAGGCCATCGCTTCGGCTAGTGTCGTTTTTCCGCTACCCGAGTGACCAAGTAG
>JAWXTL010000220.1:0-3362 GCA_044433565.1 Rikenellaceae bacterium
AGGGTGTTGTCGGCGATGATTACCGACCCCACTTTGAGTAGCCCCTTGTCGAATAGCTTGTTGTAATATTTGTCGTATTCACGCTTGTCGGCATCCATAAATACCAGATCAAATGGCTCTGTGAAGCTATCCATCACCGTTAGTGCATCACCAAAGTGTTGCTGGATCTTGTGGTGAAGGTCTGCTTTGACGAAGAACTCCGAGGCTATACCCTCCAGTTCATCATGCTGCTCGATGGTGTGTAGTAGGGCATGATCTCCCAGAGCACGAGCTATACATATTGCCGAGTAGCCCGTAAAAGTACCAAGCTCCAATACCTGCGAGGGGTTTACCATTGCCGTTAGCATCGAAAGCAGTTCGCCTTGGATATGCCCCGAGAGCATACGTGGTTGCAATACCCTAAGGTTGGTCTTTCGGGTGAGTTCAACCAGCAGTGGATCTTGCTCGTTGATATGATCGCAGATATATTTTTCGATTTCGCTTGTCATTATTGGTATGTTAGTGTGTGTTGGTTGGTGGGATCTAGGATTTCGGCTGCCACCTCCATTATATCTTTGGCGGTCAGCGACTCAACTTTTTTGTAGAGGCTTTCGTTTGAGTCATAATCTCCGAAGAACATTACGCTTTTGGCTATGGCTTGTGTTAGGCTTTCGCTGTTGTCGTTCGAGATGACTAGCTGCCCTAGGAATTGGCGTTTGAAGCGGTTGAATTTTCCACTACTTATCGGAGCGGTTCTTAGGGCTTTTAGCTCTTTTTCGATTATTGCTGTTGCTTGTTCGTTTTTGGCGGCTTCGCATCCATAATAGATCGTAAATACTCCGCTGTCGGAGTAGGGTGTATATCCACTCTCGACATTATAGGTCAATGTGTTTTTCTCTCTTAGCGACTGATTTAGCAGTGATAGCGAGAAAGGCCCAGCTATTATGTTGGTCAATAGTGATAGTGGAATCCTTCGTTTGTCGTGCAGGTCGTATCCGTATCCACCGATAATTGTATGTTGCTGGTGTGTTCTTTTGTTGCGGATTATATTTTGCAGCTCTCTCGTTTCGGGTTTTATTCTTTGGGGGTTGCTCTCTCTTTTGGCGATTGGCTCTAGGATTTTGTCGCATACCCGCATGAAGCGTTCAAACGATATATTTGCCGACGAAGAGATCACTATGCGATCGGTGGTAAAGTTCAATGATGTGTAATCGAGAATATCCCCACGCGTGAGTTTCGATAGTTGACGTTTGTCTCCTAGGATGTTGCGCCCAAGGGATGACCCTGCGAATAGTTGCTCCTCGAAATCGTCGAATATTAGTTCGGCAGGAGAGTCTTTGTAGGAATTGATCTCATCGTAGATTATCTCTCGTTCGGCCTCTAGCTCTTTTTGGGCATAGCGAGAGTTGAAACACATATCCACTAGCAGTTCAAGTGCACGAGAGAAGTCGCTCTTTAGGCAACAGGCGTGTAGCACGGTCTCCTCTTTGGTGGTATAGGCATTCAGATCACCTCCTCGGCTCTCTAGTGAGTTCGAGATGTGGAAGGCATTACGCCTTTGCGTCCCTTTGAAGAGCAGGTGTTCGGTTAGGTGGGCTACACCGTGGCGATTTCCTATTTCGTCTCTTGTTCCCGAGTTAATCAATAGGCTGAGGTATGCCACGTTCGATCTGCTTGGTCGGTGGATGCAGCGTATTGATGTTGCGGGGTGAGTGTATATCTGGAATTCTTTTTTCATTAACTAATTTTGTTGTTCTACTTCAGTGTCGACTGCTTTTCTTTTTTTTGGCGAGAGTTAGATTCCTAATTCGTAGCTCTCTTTTAGGTATTTTGCTGTGTAGCTCTCTTTTTCGCTTAGTTTACATAGCTCTTTTGGTCTCCCCTCGAATAGCACACGCCCTCCTTTGTCTCCTCCTTCTAGTCCTAGGTCTATCACCCAGTCGCACATTCGCACTACGTTCATGTTGTGTTCGATTGCCACTACCGTGTGACCTCTTTCGACTAGTGCCTCCATTGCTTTTAGGAGTTTTTTTATGTCGTGGAAGTGAAGTCCTGTTGTTGGTTCGTCAAAGATGAATAGTATTGGTTTTGTGCTATTCTCTTTGAGTAGGAATGAGGCTAGTTTTACCCTTTGATTTTCGCCTCCCGATAGGGTCGATGATGATTGTCCTAGTTTTATGTAGCCCAGCCCTACGGATTGTAGTACACGTAGTTTGTCGACTACTTTTGTTGAGAGTCGATCTTTGGGGTCTTCAAAAAACTCTATTGCTTGGTCGATTGACATCTCTAGCACTTCGTGTATATTTTTCCCTTTGTAGGTTACATCTAGGATTTTTTGTTTGAAGCGTTTTCCTGCGCACTCTTCGCATACTAGCTCTACGTCTGCCATAAATTGCATTTGCACACGGATTACTCCTTCTCCTAGACACTCTTCGCAACGTCCTCCTGCTATATTGAATGAGAAGGCCGAGGGTTCTAGCCCTTGAATTTGGGCTGAGCGTTGTTCGGTGAATATTTTGCGAATATCGTCGTAGGCTTTGACGTAGGTTACGGGGTTTGATCTTGCCGACTTTCCTATTGGATTTTGGTTGATTAGCTCTACGCTGTGTAGTTGGCGGATGTCACCTTCCAGTGAGTCAAAATCCCCAGGTGATGTTCCTACATCGGCTAGTTCTCGTCTTAGGGCGGGGTAGAGTATCTCTCCGATTAGTGATGATTTGCCACTTCCGCTTACTCCTGTTACGGCTGTCATCACTCCTAGTGGAATGCGCACATCTACATTTTTGAGGTTGTTTTCTCTTGCACTTTTGATCTCTATGTAGCGATTTGATCGACGCACGAACTCTTTGGATGGCATTTGTTGCTCTCCGCAGAGATATTGCGCTGTTAGACTACGATCTGTTGCCGACGCTATGTCGGATGGTGCACCATTATAGACCACCTCTCCTCCGTAGCGACCAGCTCTTGGACCAATATCAACCAGTACATCAGCCTGACGCATGATTTCGCTATCGTGCTCCACTACAATAACCGTATTTCCTAGATCTCTGAGCTGCTTCAATACCTTAATCAGACGCTGATTGTCACGTGGGTGAAGACCAATGCTTGGCTCGTCCAAAATATATAGCGAACCAACCAGTGCACTTCCTAGTGAGGTTGCCAGATTGATTCGTTGACTCTCTCCGCCCGAGAGAGTAGAGCTCTGTCGATCCAGATTCAAATATCCCAACCCCACATCCAAAAGATATTGCAGACGGTTGGTGATCTCAACCAAAATGCGCTGTGCAATGCTCTGGTCATGCTCATCAAGCTCTAACTCCACAAAGAAACGTTGCAAATCTTCGATCGACATAAAGACCAAATCGGTAATACGTTTACCCCCC
>JAWXTL010000221.1:0-3348 GCA_044433565.1 Rikenellaceae bacterium
TCGTGATTGATAGCACGGCACTGTTCTCTTGCGATACGGAGCTATGTTCTTTGATGCCGACTACTCCGACAATTGCATTTTCTAGTAGCGAAACCACACCCTCTTCCATCTCTTTTGGTAGCACCCTGATAGGATACCGAGACCGAGAGCGTACGAGCCTCTACTACGGGGAATGATGCCATGGTCAGGTTGAGCAGGGCGACCACACCCGATATGATTATGGTAAAGATGAAAATCTTACCATAGAAAGGGTATTTGACAAAAAGTGATAATATCTTCTTCATACGGGCTTAATTTCTTTGGGCTGTTTCACCGTTATCGGTTTTCTGTTTTGGACTGGTGCTGTTGCCGTTCATATCAAGTTTTTCGATACTCATTCCGTTGTATGGTGATACGAGTGATTCACCAACTACAACCTCTCCATTGGCGAGTCCTGTGATATAGATAAATTCAGGTGTGGTTGTGACAACGTTGATTGCTTTGGATTGTAGTTTGTTATCTATCACTGTATAGACTATCGAATCACCGATTACAGCCTCACGTAGTATTTTTTGTACTCCGTCGATTTTTTTCGATGGCACAGTGATACTTAGCAATTGCCCTTCGATAATATCTAGCGATGGCTCTGAGAATCTTACATAGACGTTTACCCGTTGAGTTGCATGATCAACAAATGGCGAGATACGGCTGATGTGACCTTTGTAGCTCTTTTTCGATCCGCTTGTGATTTCGATTGTTGTACCTTTGACTAGTGTTTGTGCCACGTCTACTGGCACACCCACAACTAGCTCTAGTGCGTCGGTCGATGCTAGACGTGCTATTTCGCCATTGACCGAACTGATTGATCCTACCTCTTTTGATACCGAGGTATATGTTCCGTTGAATGGTGCTTTGATTTGGTATTTGTCTAGTGTTATCTCGCTGGTTACTATGTTATAGTATGCCGAGAGTATTCCTTTTGACGAAAGATACACTTTTTCTTTGTCGCTGCTCACCGCTGGAAGGCTAGGAAGTTTTTCGTTTACGTTGATTTGACCGAAGAACTCATACCATTTGTTGTATTGGTCGGGCATATCTATTTTGAGATCTGGGAGTGCCGATGCTAGTATTGTTAGGAACGAACTTACTTGGGCTGTGTGTGATGCACGAACGTCTTCGTCGAAGATATCTACTAGGAGGTCACCTTTGCGGAATGTTTGACCTACTTTGAGTGGTGTATTAGTAGGTTTTAGGCGACCTGAAACTTCTGATGAGAGGGTAACCATATCACCAGATGCTACACGACCGGGGTAGTTGACCTCTATGTCGTAATCGCCAAGTTGGGCTGTGAGTGTCTTGACACCTAGTGTAGCTATGCTACTTGGTGCTTTTTTGCTTTCGGGTTTGGTGTTGATTAGCAGTAGCATTACTGTAACCGAAACTGCTACGATTCCGATTACGGTTCCCGCCACGAGGACTTTACTTAATTTCATTTTAATATTACTTTGTTATCTATAAATTTTTTGAAGTTCAAAGGTATAAAATAAAAATTAAAATTGATTCAATTTAGCTCACAAAACAGTAAATTTTTTTGATGTTTTTTTAGAACAGTTTGCCTAGAGTTCTTTACTGCTGGAGATACTGCCCTTTATATCTGCCAGATCAACTAGCTTGTTGACAATGGCATAGATGGTAAGTCCCGATGGACTGTGGATCTGAAGTTTGTTGACCATGTTTCGCCTGTGGGCAATGACCGTGTGGGTCGAAAGACATAGGCTGTCGGCTATTTGCTTGTTTGTCATTCCCTTCACCACACATACTATGATCTCTTTTTCACGTGTACTTAACTCCTTTTTTGCTTGATTGTCTATCTCTTGGAGGGTTACTTCGTGAATCTTTTCGGTGATACTTTCGGGGCTATCATAGATTGATATTACTTGGTCGTAATTCTGGAGCAGTGATTGCTCGGTGAACGCATTTTGAAGAGCTATGATCTTTAGATCTTCGTTGTTTACCTCATTTCTGATTTGCGAGGGTGAGAATACTCCCATGTGTGAGCTGTTGACGATTAGCAAATCGGGTGTTTTTCGATATGCCACCGTGTTGATTGTTGTGACATCTGCCACTTGGGCGATCTCTATATTGAGTGAAGGTATTTGTTGTAATATGTTGACTATACCGCAACGAATAATAGCTGATGGCTCTGCTACAATAATATGGATTCGTTTGGTCATGATTTGGTTGTTTTTTTTGCTTCAAATTCCTTGATTGCTGGAATTAGTAGTACCTCTTCTAAGCTGTTGTGTGATGCTAGATCTCTCTCGCATGAGAAGATGTCGTATAATACGTTGTTTAGTTCGTTTGTTGACTTGGCGGGGTAATATTTGATTAGAATATTTTTTAGCTCCGAGAGTTTCTCTTCGATCCGGTGGTGGTGTTTGCTGTCGATTTCGACTGCTCCGCTCGTGGTTTTCTCTCCGCTCACTAGGGCTTTTATCGAGGGGAATAGGCTCTTTTCTTCGTGCATCATGTGCTCGTTGACTTGGGCTACGTATTCGTCGTAGTAGCTCAAAATAACCACTGCGGCATCATTTTTGCTGCCTAGGGCTTCGATTAGTTCTTGGCGTATGGTTGGCAGTCGGTACTCTAGGAAATAGCTGTGAGAGTTGTGCAGGTAGTCAATTAGCGAGTTTATTGATAGCCCTTTGGGGGTTACTTCTTTTTGGTTTTGGGCAATCAGAGTATTTACAACGGCTAGGAATGTATCGAGATCTACGTTATTGGTTTGACACACCTGTGCTATTGTGCCCTCGGCAAATCCTAGGTCGATTCCAAAACGACTCATGACCAACAACATTGGATAGTTGTCGCAGATGAGTTCGCTCATTGTGTTCGTTGGGTTGTATTTTTTTATTTTGTGCATAGTTTTCTTTCTTGCTCTGACCTTCTGTTTTTCCTCATGCAGCGCAGGTGTGTCGCCTTATGTTCTGCTCTTGGGTCTCGACGATATATTACAGTTACTTGCAAAGGTATGTTGTTATCTTGATGGTGTCAATTACTATAATTAGGTAAAAACCATGTGGTTTTTACCTAATTATAGCTAGGTAGTTTCTGCTCCCTTGGATTTCTTATGAAACATAGGAGTGCATTCCCCCCAATATGAAATTTACTCCGAAATAGGTCATCAGCACCGATGCAAAGATGATTATTAGGTAGATGTGGAACGCTTTGGGTCTTCTTAGCCATCCTATCGACCTCCCGTGTAGGGGTATGGCATAGAGCAACATTGTGATTAGTGCCCACACTTCTTTGGGATCCCATGCCCAGTATCTTCCCCAGCTTACATTTGCCCAGATTGCCCCGATAAAG
>JAWXTL010000222.1:0-3290 GCA_044433565.1 Rikenellaceae bacterium
CTTCTTGGTCGAAGATTATGGATTTGCTGTTGGGTGCTATTAGTGTATAGGCATCGCCTTTTGCCCCTTTGTTGGTCATTCCTCCTTTTCCTTTTTCGGCGGTTGGATTTTCGGCACTCGCCCAACGTGTTTCGACCCCTTTTGGGGCTTTCATATAGTAGTTGTCTATGGCGGTTGTTAGCTTTTCGGCTTGTGGGGCTGCACACGAAGCCAATGTGCAGCACAGTAGATAGAGTAGGGATTTTCTCATTAGTTGATTTTTTTCGATAATTAAATTTGGTTTTAAACCTACAAAGTTACAACAAAAAAACGATTCTCGAAAAGCCTGTGTGCGATTTCTGTGATTTTCTGGTGGGGTTTTGTTTATTTTGAGAACTCATATAAAAGTGTTACTTTTGTGAGAGTATAACAATTTAATGTTTTTATGGAAAATTATCTTCAGGTCGAGAGCTTGACTAAATCTTTTGGCGACCTTTTGCTTTTTCGGGATTTGAGCTTTTGTGTTAATCAGGGTGAGCGTATTGGTTTGATTGCTCGTAATGGCTATGGCAAGAGCACTTTGCTTAATATTATTATGGGGCGTGAGGATTCTGATTCGGGCGAGGTCACCTTTGGCAAGGGGGTTCGAGTTGCTTATTTGGTTCAGGAGCCTCGGTTCTCTCGGGGTATTACTGTCTTGGAGGCTTGTTTTCAGGGGGATTCTCCTTCGTTACGTGCTATTTCGCAATACGAGCGTGCTTTGGAGTCTGGTGATCATGATCTGCTTCAAAAAGCTATGGTCGAAATGGATGCTTTGGGGGCTTGGGACTATGAGTCAAAGGCCAAGCAGATCCTTTCGCAACTCAAGATCGAGGAGTTTGATAAACCTGTCGAATTGCTTTCGGGGGGGCAGCTCAAACGTGTTGCTTTGGCCAATGCTTTGATTATTGAGCCTGAGCTTTTGATTCTTGATGAGCCGACCAACCATCTTGATCTTCAGGTGACCACTTGGCTCGAAGAGTATCTGGCGGGGAGCCGTATTTCGCTTTTGATGGTTACTCATGATCGTTACTATCTCGACCGTGTTTGTAATCGAATCCTAGAGATCGAGGATCGTACTGTTTATTCCTATTCGGGCAACTATAACTACTATCTCGCAAAACGTGAACAACGCCTCGAGGCTGAGGCTTCTCAGCGGCAGAGCGATCAGAATCTCTTTAAGAAGGAGTTGGATTGGATGCGTCGTCAGCCTCAGGCTCGTGCTACTAAGGCTAAATCTCGTATTGAGTCTTTCTATGAGCTAGAGGATCGTTTGCGTCGTGAACGATCGCAGGGGGCTATTAATCTTTCGGTGGGAACTTCTTATATTGGTAAGAAGATTTTTGAGATGGCGCATATCAATAAACGTTTTGGCGATCGGGTGATCCTTTCGGATTTTACTTATACTTTTTCTCGTTTCGAGAAGATGGGCATTGTGGGCGATAATGGTGTGGGGAAATCGACCTTTATTCGGATGCTCCTAGGTGAGGTTGCTCCCGATAGTGGTACTGTTGATATTGGCTCTACTGTTCGATTTGGCTACTATTCTCAGCAGGGGGGTATTGATTATAATGAGCAGACTAAGGTGATTGATGTGGTGGCCGATATTGCCGAGCATATCGAATTGAGTGATGGTCGACGTATGACTGCCTCTCAGCTTTTGCAGCACTTTTTGTTTTCTCCTAAGCGTCAATATGACTTGGTTCATAAATTGAGTGGGGGCGAACGTCGTCGGTTGTATCTTTGTACTGTTTTGATGCGTAGTCCTAATTTTTTGGTTTTGGATGAGCCTACTAATGATTTGGATATTATGACCTTGCAGGTTTTGGAGGAGTATCTTCGGGGCTTTGGGGGCTGTGTGATTGTTGTTTCGCATGACCGTTATTTTATGGATAAGGTTGCCGATCATCTTTTGGTTTTCGAGGGTGAGGGTGTGGTTCGGGATTTCCCTTCTTCTTATAGTGATTTTTTGGTTTGGCAGGAGCTTCGTGATCGAGAACTGGCTTCTGCGGCGGCGGCTCAACAAGCCCCGAAAGAGAAGCGTAAAGCGGATAAACCAGTGCCTTCTGATCGCCCTGCTAAACTTTCGTTCAAAGAGAAACGTGAGTTGGAGCAGATTGAGGTTGATATGGTGACTCTTGAGGAGCGCAAAGCAGAGCTCGAAACTCAGCTTAATAGTGGCACTCTTTCGGTTGAGGATCTGACTGCAAAATCAATTGAGGTATCTCAGCTTATCGAACGTATTGATACTATCTCTATGCGTTGGTTGGAGCTTAGTGAACGTGAATAATAAACTAACCTATATTAAAATTATGAAAAAAACTCTTTTTGCTGCAATTTTCCTTTCGCTTTGCAGCTTTGCTCACTCTCAGGAGCGTGTTTACCTTTCGGCTACGGGGTCTGATAATGGATTGGGTAGTGCCGATAGCCCTTTTTTGACTCTTGAACGTGCTCTCGATGGGCAGTTGTCGACCACTCGTACCGATACTCTTTTTGTTGAGGTTGGCTCGGGAGATTATTTTATGACTCGCCCTTTGCAGATTTCCCGACCTAATAGCCGCCCGATCGTAATCCGTGCCACAGACCCATTGAAGGCTCGTATGCTTGGTGGTGTTGAGGTCTCGGGATGGGAACACTTCAAAGATGGTATCTATCGCTCCTTTATCCCCGAAGTGGTTCAATTTGGCTTTGATTTCGAGCAATTTTATGTCGATGGCAAACGTGCCACACCTGCTCGTACTCCCAACTCGGAGTGGTATTTTATCAAGGGTCACAAGGAGATCTCTCATGTTGCTGGTGGTCGATTGGCGGCCTATGCTACTCAGGCTTTGACTATTGATTCTTTGGCTGCTCTTCATCTTTCGCAACTTGATGACCAGCAGCGATCTCAGGCTCGTTTCCGCTTCTATCACAAATGGGATATTACCCAGAAGAAAGCCGATTATATCGAGGCGGACTCCTCTCGTATCTATTTTAGTGGTACGGGTATGAAGCCTTGGAATCCTGTGACGGCAGGTTCTCGCTATGTTATCTCGGGCTATATGTCGGCTTTGGATAGCGTTGGTGAATGGTATTTGGATCGTGATGCAGGGTATGTCTATTATAAACCACTCGATGGTGAGGATCTTTCGACGGCTTTTTGCGTTGCTCCCACTATCGAAAAATGGGTGGTCTTCAAGGGCGAACCTCTCAGCCCGTTGAGTAATATTACCTTCGATGGTATCTCTTTTGAGTATGCCTCTTTGATGATGCCCGAGGGTGGTAATGATCCT
>JAWXTL010000223.1:0-3282 GCA_044433565.1 Rikenellaceae bacterium
CCAATGCCTCAAACAAACTAATAACGACCGAATTTTGCTCAGAACTAGCATTCGCCGAACTAACAAAAGTCATACTCTGCCCCACCATAATAGCCGTGTTGGGCATAATACGAAAAACAGCAGCAGAAGACTCACCCCCACCAGTCAAAGAGCTAAGATAATCCAAAGTAACCCCAGCTGCCACCGAAGCAATAATCTGCCGACGAGGGTCAATCATCGCAACCAAAGGCTGCATCACAGAATCGACCAGCCAAGGCTTGGTAGCAATAATAATAAGATCAGTACCCACAACCGCAATCTCATTGCTGGTCGAAGTATTAATAGTGGGTGCAAATGCCCGTAAAGCATCCAACTCGAAGTGGCGATTAGGGCAAGAAATATAAATATCCTGTGCCGCAATTGTGCCACTAGCAATTAGTCCTCGTGCGATTGCTCCGCCCATATTTCCTGCGCCAATAATACCTATTTTCATCTTTTTTTTATAGTATTTTGAATGAATACTCGCTCTAAATTAATTATCGAATAATCTCGATCTGCCCCCCAAGACCCAACTTTATGATCGAAGAGCTCTTGGCCGTAGCCCCAATCGAAAGCCTAGGATCAACAACAAAATCAACCCCCGATAGAATCTCCTCCGAAATCTGATCGAAACGCAAAGGAGTCTTCTCTCCACTAATATTGGCCGATGTCGAAACCAAAGGACGACGCAATCGACCAATCAACTTACGACAAAACTCATTAGAGCTAATACGAATAGCAATGCTCCGCTCGGCAGGAAGAAGATTTGAAGCCACACCACAGCCATCAGGCAAAATCAAAGTCAAAGGCTTATCACTCACCTCCCAAAGCTGCCAAGCAACATCAGGAACACTCTTTACATACCGCAAAACATTATCCTCGTGGTTAGTCAAAACAATCATAGACTTGCAATCTTCACGACGTTTGAGTGCATATATTTTAGCCACCGCATCGGCATTAGTAGCATCGCAACCAATCCCCCAAACAGTTTCAGTAGGATAAAGGATAATCCCACCCCGTGTTAGCACATCGAGTGCCTCGATGACCTGTTGTTCTAATAGTTCTTTATCGCTCATTGATCTAAATCTCGTTTTTTGTGGTTACATTAATCCCATCTCCAACATCGCCTCCTCAGAAATCATCTCACGATCCCAAGCAGGTTCAAACGTAAGAGTAATCTCTACACTATCCACATCATCAACCGTGGCAACATCACTCTCGACCTGAGCCAAAAGCTCATCGGCCATAGGGCAATTAGGAGCCGTAAGTGTCATACGTATCATAGCCACTCGCTCTGGAGTATATTCAATATCATAGATCAACCCAAGGTCATAGATATTAACTGGAATCTCGGGGTCATAAATATTTTTCAGGGCGTAGACTATATTTTTCTCTACCTCTAATATCTTCTCTGGTGTCATACTTTCCGTCTAAAAGTTTTTATAAAAATGTGTGGTTTATCTATTCTCTCGTGAGAGATAGGCCGTAGCAAAAAGTCGCATCTGTTTAATCATCGCCACCAATCCATTGGCACGTGCCGGTGAAAGGTTTTGGCTCAATCCAATCTTATCAATAAAATAGAGCTGAATGTCGAGCACCTCTTGTGGCATACGATTATTAAGAACTCGAACCAACAAAGCGATAATCCCCTTGGTAATAATAGCATCCGAATCGGCCGAAAACTCCATTTCGCCATGAGCGTTGAGCTGGGCATCAATCCACACACGAGATTGGCAACCCTGAATCACATAGCTCTCGGTCTTGTGCTCCGAGGCAATAAGCGGAAGATCGGCACTCAATTCGATAAGATAGTTATATTTGTCTAACCACTCATCAAAGATTTCAAACTCAGAAATTATCTCCTCTTGTATTTTGTCTAGCATTGTCTGTTTGTTTTGTATTATTTTTTAATCTACGCTTTCTTCGTCAACAGTATTGCGATTAGTCGACTGCTTATATACCTCCATAATTGGACTTCCTGTTGTGGCATTGGGTGCTGCACACCCCACAATATATGCTATGGTCGAGGCAACATCCGTAAGATCGACAGCACGTAACACATCTTGGTTGGTCACCATGCCACCCCAAAAGATCAAAGGCACATGCGTGTCATAGTTATATGCCGTACCACTATCCGATAGTTTGTCAGCATCATCGACAATCCACCCTGGGAGCAAATTGAGAATAACATCGCCACTATGACGCTGAAAATAGCTATTCTGCGCCTGACCCATCACCCCCGAGCTAAAATGCCCCTGCTGCAAAGATGTAGCAGTGAAGGCTTGTGCCACCCCACTAAATTGAACAGCAAAAGCGGCAACATCATTTTGAATCTCCTCAAGATCATGACCCTTTTGGTTAATCAAACGTCGATCCAAATAGACCTGATTGTCAATAAAATCAAGCACCCAACGTTGATCGCCACCCAATTTTGCACCCACAAAGCCATTGACCAAAACCGAGAATTGTTTGGCATTAAATTTTCCCGAAGGCATCTTGCTACCCTCGATAATAGGCTCCGAAGCCCCATGGTCAGAGGTAATCACCACAAGCAGACTCTCACGACCCACATGAATCGAAAGATAGTCGATCAGTGTGGCAATCTCCATATCCATCTTATAGAAACAATCTTCCACCTCGATTGACTGCGTTCCATATTTTTCGCCAATATAACGAGAAGGGTCATAGACCACATTCAGCAGGTCGGTATGGTCGTCCTGACCCAGACCTTCGTTTATGATAGATTCGATAGCAAAATCGCTAATAAGGGTATTGGCATAGGGTGAAACCTTTAGATCGTCATACGACCATTTGCGAGAAGCAAGAGTGCGCAACGCAGAGCTACTGGTGGTACTATCGACCATTGACCCTGCCGAACGATAGATATTTTTGTAGAGCCCTTCGCTTTTTGATAGTGCCCATGGTTTTTTGCAATAGGCTTTTGCCCGTTCTTCTTGGTTGAAACTTTTGACCCAATTCGCAAGACCGGGTTTATAGTAATTATTGGTCACGAAGTGCCCTTCACGATGGTTGACCCAATAGGCAACGTCGCCTCTATATCCACCCATTAGCACAGCCGAGAGGGGATCGAAAGCGATCGACACCACTTTTGAATAGGGTGAAAGACTTTTGATCTGATCGGCAATTGTTCCAGCATAGAGCGAAGCAGGAGAAAGCTGCGAATCATACTCGTCGGCTCCAACGGTGTGAGTCTCTTGATTTTTGAGCAGCTCGACTCTCGAACTAGTAGTATAGTTAAACCAC
>JAWXTL010000224.1:0-3277 GCA_044433565.1 Rikenellaceae bacterium
GAGCATCAGAGTGAGATCCACCATTGATGATATTCATCATAGGAACAGGAAGAGTAAAGGTGTTAGTACCACCAATATAACGATAAAGTGGCATATCAAGGTAAGAGGCAGCAGCTTTAGCCACAGCCAAAGAGACACCAAGGATAGCATTAGCACCTAGGTTCGATTTGGTAGAAGTGCCATCAAGTTCCAACATCTTATGGTCGATAGCGCGTTGCTCAAGAGTCGAATAGCCAACCAAAGCAGGAGCAATCACCTCATTAACATTAGCAACTGCTTTCAGAGTACCTTTACCACAATAGCGAGATTTATCGCCATCACGAAGCTCTAGTGCCTCATTCTCGCCAGTTGAAGCTCCCGATGGTACAGAAGCACGACCAACAACACCCGATTCAAGAATTACATCCACCTCGACGGTAGGGTTACCACGTGAGTCAATAATCTCACGAGCAACGATTTTTTCAATTTTCATACTTTTATTTAAATTAGATTATTTCTTATTAATCAACACACAAAAGTAATCAAGAACGACCGCACGGGCAATCCCAACATTTAGGTATTTTAAAGCTAAAGAGTAGTCAAATATAACTACTACTCACCAACTCTAGCACCTCCAAACTTAGAGGATTTATAAATATACCCCCCCAAAACAGCAGTAATAGGGGCAACCAAAACCAAACCAAAACTACCAACCATAGTATGGAGAATCTCCGAAGAGATAAATCCACGGTTGACGATACTCTCCATCGGAACACCCTGTGCCATAAAAGCCATAAAAGCAAACATAAAACTACCCGAATAGGCAAACAACAGTGTGGTGGTCATACTCCCAATAACAGGAGAGGCAATATTCAACCCCGAACGAATCAACCCTCGGCGTGAAAGATGAGGAGCATTGCGATGAAGCTCATCTTGTGCAGCAGCAATATCCATGGCTACATCCATCACAGCCCCAGCCGAAGAGATAAAAATGCAAGAGATAAACATCTCCGAAAAATTCAAATCGGCAAATCCCGAATACAACAAAGCATCGGAATACTCCTGAATAGTGCCCGGGATCTTAAAATAATAACCGAAAATCAAAGCCAAAATAGCCGTAACCAAAACCCCCAACATAGCCCCCGAAAGAGCAACAAACCCCTTGCGAGAAACCCCACCAACCAACAAAATAATAACAAAAGTGGTGATGAAAACAACCCCAATAGAGACCAACAAAGGAGAATATCCACCTAAAAGAGCAGGAAGCAATAGCTTCCAAAAAACCAAAGCCGTAAAAACAAAAGAGAGTGCAGCCTTCAAGCCAGTTTTCCCAGCCACAATAACCAAAAACAAAATAAAAGCAGCAATCAAAAAGAACTCCAAATCCTGACGATAAAACTCCTCGGCACGACATTCCAAAATCCGAGAATGAGAATCATCGACCAGAGAGACACTCAAAACACGATCGCCCAGCTCAAAAATCTTATCCTGACGTTTATCGCCCAACAAAACATTCTTCGATTGAACAGTATCGCCCTTGAATGCACCCGAGAGAAAGACCAATCGAAGATCCTGAGTCCCAAGTGTCACCACCGAAATAGAACTCAAATCATGGTTATCGACCTCCACAACTTCGGCCTTCTCATACAAAACATTCTTGGTCAACTGAGGATTTTCGTAACCCGTAGGCAAAAAAAGCATCACAAGGATAGCAACGCCTACCACCAAGATAAAATAGATCTCTTTTGTTAATTTTAGCTTCATTATCTAAACAAAAAAATACCACCACAACCCCCTCTCTTTGCAAAGAAGATAAGTTTGCAGTGGTATAGAAATAAAAGTGAAATATATCACAAACTAAGCTAGATTATTGCAAGTTAGCTGCACTAACAATCTTCTTAGCAATATCAGTATTATCATAATACCCCGTAAATAGCTCCTCACAAGCACCCTGAGCAAAAACCATCACTGGAACCGCAGTATGGGTATAGCTAGTAAAATCGACACCCGATTTTTTATTCAAAATACTAGTACAAGTGGTAGTAAAAGGATCATAGCCCCCAAAAGACGAAGTATATTGATCTCGTGGCAAAGTCTTCTTAGTCTTACTCTTGGTATAAGCCTCTTTCAACAACTCAACCTCAAAGTCCGAAAGTTCAGGGGTACGAATAATAACACCCTCCGATCCGTCGGTCACCTTATTGGTAAATCCAAATTGCTCACAAGCAAAGCCAAGCAATTTCTCAAACGACTCCCCAGCTTTGATCTTCTGGGTAGCAGCCTCAGAAAATTCCAAATACGAAAGCTTAGAGTTGGCCAAAAGATCAAAAGCCGACTCATAGCCCGTACCAGCAAAACCCAGAGCCAAACCACCACAATCATGGTCGCCAGTTACCACAATCAAAGTCTCATCTGGATATTTAGCCGCAAAATCCATAGCCACACCAATCGCCTGATCGAAAGCCACAACCTCATAGGCACAAGTAGCAGCATCATTAGCATGACAAGCCCAGTCGATCTTACCACCCTCGACCATCATAAAAAAGCCATTAGGATTCTCCAACAGATCAATACCCTTTTGGGTAAATTCGGCCAAAGAGATCTTATTGTCATCGCTAGATTGCTTCGATAGATCAATGGTATAAGGCAAAGCAAAGCCATCGCCCGAATACTGCTCATTAGCCAACATATCAAGTGTAGCAATCACCGGAGCACCATCGCCGCCTGAGAGTTGATCAAATTCGGCACGAGTAGTAGCATACTTAAAGCCCTTCTGCTCGGCCTGTTGTTTGTATTGAGCATAAGCCTCTGCTTTGTCAACACCAAGGCTCGAAGCACGAGAATCAAACTTCACCGAACCACCACCAAAATAGTCAAACCCAGAGGTCAACAACTGATCCGAAATCTCAGCATATTTGTTACGACTAGAGGCATGAGCATAAAAACAAGCAGGAGTAGCATGGTCGATACTAACACTAGATACGATACCCACTTTCATCCCCTTCTCTTTTGCAAGATAAGCGATAGACTTCAAGTTCTCACCCGATGGAGTTTGAGAGATAATACCCACATCGGTCTTATTGCCAGTGGCCAAAGCCGTAGCCGCCGCAGCCGAGCAGGTAATATAGCGATTCTGAGCATTGGTAGTAGCCAAACCAGCAACCCCAAGTTCGGTCAATCGAAGAGATTGAACATGAGAAGAGCTATTAGTCTGCAAAGCATAATTCTTCTGGAAAGCCTCCGAGGCTGTCTGCCAAGGTGATTGAAATTCTTATTGTGTCTCATTTAATTATTCTTT
>JAWXTL010000225.1:0-3255 GCA_044433565.1 Rikenellaceae bacterium
AGATGGCAAACAAAGTACGCAAAGAGCCTTTGCGTGTTATCTTGAACGGTTTGGGTAAGGATGCTGCACAGATTATCTCTCGTATCAACGGTTTTACTTTTGTTGAGACTCAGTTTAACTATGGTTCGGGTGAGTTGACAACTGTGGCTGAAATTCCTTATTCAACAGGTCTTCGTGCAAAAGTTAAGTGCTATGGTGCTGACGATGTACGTGAAGGTGTTGCTATTATGACCAAAGAGGGTGTTGATGTATCTATTACGGGTAACTCTACCAACCCTACTCGTTTCCAACACCCAGTTGCTGGTACTTACAAGAAAGAGTGTATGGAGAAGGGTCATGGATACTTCTCGGTAGCTTCTGGTGGTGGTACTGGACGTACTCTTCACCCAGATAATATGGCTGCTGGTCCTGCTTCTTATGGTATGACCGACACTATGGGTCGTATGCACGGTGATGCACAGTTTGCTGGTTCTTCTTCTGTACCTGCTCACGTTGAGATGATGGGCTTCTTGGGTATGGGTAACAACCCAATGGTAGGTGCTACTGTTGCAGTTGCTGTTGCTGTTGAACAAGCTTTGAACAAATAGACTTTTAGTCTTATTTGACATATAGATTTGGCTATCTGGAATCACTTTTGTGATTTCGGGTAGCCTTTTTCTTGTGGTTTCTTGGGGTTCTGCTGGGAAGATGTGGTAGAGTTCTCGGACGGCTGTCGGGGTGACTCGTGCTACTTTAGTAGTACGGGGCTCGGGGCGTGTGGGAGCCGTCCGCCCCGTAGATTTTTCTGACGAAAAATCCGCTATCGCAATTGGGGCGTTTTGCCTCAGAAAATATTGATTATTCTGGGACGCTCGGGTATTTTCTGGGACTCTGGCTGGGTCTTGTATTATGAAGTAGTGTAGGGCTCTCCTAATAATCAGCAAAGAGCGTCCCCCAAAAAAAAAGTGAGTCGGCAACCCCAAAAGAAGTGCCAACCCACCATAAATAGATATTATCCGAAGAAAGAACTATGCCTCCTCAACAAAATCTTCCTTACCAACCGAACATAAAGGACATTCAAAATCCTCAGGAAGCTCCTCAAATGGAGTACCTGGTGCAATGCCACCCTCTGGGTAACCCGCTGCCTCATCATAAATCCAGTTACATACTTCGCATCTGTACTTTTTCATAGTGTTTAAATTGTTTTTGTAGTTAAAAATTAAGTTATTTTGTGCCATAAACACCCACATAAGTAGAAGGTGTAATAGTCTTTAGCTCCGATTTCAAAGCATCCGAAACCTCTAGCTCATCAATAAACTGAGCAACCGTCTCAGAGGTAATATGCTGATTAGTACGAGTCAAAGCCTTGAGAGTCTCATAAGGATTAGCAAAATTCTCACGACGCAAGATAGTCTGAATAGCCTCGGCAACCACAGCCCAGTTGTCTTGCAAATCTGACTCCAAAGCCGAAGTATTGAGAATCAATTTCGAGATCCCCTTTTTCAAAGAGTTCAAAGCGATCACCATGTGTCCGAATGGCACACCCACGTTGCGCAAAACAGTACTATCGGTCAAATCACGCTGAAGGCGAGAGATAGGAAGTTTAGCTGATAGGTGCTCCAAAATAGCATTCGCCAGACCCATATTACCCTCTGCATTCTCAAAGTCAATAGGGTTCACCTTATGAGGCATAGCCGAAGAGCCAACCTCACCCGCTTTGATCTTCTGTTTGAAATATTCCATCGAGATATATTGCCACATATCACGAGAGAAGTCAATCAAAATGGTATTGATACGCTTGAGGGCATCAAAAATAGCAGCCAGATTATCATAGTGTTCGATCTGTGTGGTATATTGCGAACGCCCAAGTCCCAAACGCTCATTGACAAACTCATTGGCAAAAGCCACCCAATCAATCTCGGGATAAGCCACATGGTGAGCATTGAAATTACCCGTAGCACCACCAAATTTAGCAGGAGCTTTGATCGACAGTAGTTGAGCCATCTGAACCTTCAAACGCTCAACAAAAACCATCATCTCTTTGCCCAAAAGCGTAGGAGAAGCAGGTTGACCATGAGTCTTTGCCAACATAGGAATATCTTGCCAATCAGAAGCCAAGCCCTCCATAGTCGATAGAACCTCGGTAAGAAGTGGAGTATAAACCTCCTTGATAGCCAAAGCCAGTGACATAGGAGTCGCCGTATTATTAATATCCTGAGAGGTCAAACCAAAGTGAATAAACTCTTTGCAATCGCCCAACTCCAACTTGTCGAACTCCTCCTTCAAGAAGTACTCAACAGCCTTGACATCATGGTTGGTGGTGCGCTCGATCTCTTTGACACGAGCTGCATTCTCCAAAGAGAAATCGGTATAGATCCGACGAAGATCCTCAAAACGCTCCACAGGAAAACCCTCAAGCTGAGGAAGTGGAAGCTCACAAAGCGAGATGAAATACTCGATCTCGACAAGTGTACGATATTTAATCAAAGCATACTCCGAAAAGTAGTTTGCCAGTGGGCTACTCTGGGTGTGGTAGCGACCATCAACTGGCGAGATGGCTGTAAATGGTGATAGTGGAGTGTTCATTATCTTTTTATAAATTTGTTGTCTAGTTTTGATTTAACGTGCGAGAGTGTTATGCGCTGTGTTTTGACGCTCTTGGATGGTAGTTCGTACATTGGGTCGATCATTACCATCTCGCATATCGAGCGTAGACCACGTGCTCCTAGTTTGTATTCGATTGCCATATCGACGATATAATCTAGGGCGGCTGTCTCGAATGTGAGTTTCACTCCGTCCATTTCAAACAAACGTTGATACTGCTTGATTATTGCATTCTTTGGCTTGGTCATTATTGATTTCAACGCCTTGCGATCTAGTGGTTTTAGGTGAACGAAAACTGGCATACGACCAATCAACTCGGGGATCAAACCGTAGTTGCGTACATCTTTTGGGGTGACGTATTGCAGAAGATCATCCTCATCTAGTTCGCTTCGTTTTTCGCTTTGACCATAACCCACCGCACGGCTATTCAGGCGTGAGGCAATACGCTTCTCGATACCATCGAAAGCACCCCCACAAATAAACAGAATATTGCGAGTGTCGACCTGAATAAATGGCTGCTCTGGGTGCTTACGTCCCCCTTTTGGCGGAACATTCACCAGCGTACCCTCCAAAATCTTCAACAACGCCTGCTGAACACCCTCGCCCGAAACATCACGGGTAATAGATTGACTCTCGCCCTTACGAGCAATCTTATCAATCTCATCAATAAAT
>JAWXTL010000226.1:0-3255 GCA_044433565.1 Rikenellaceae bacterium
GATGAGAAAGCAAAGATTTATCATCGGGAACAAAATCAAAAGTCACACCCACACGACCATCCTCCGAGAAAGTCACGTTACGACTACTACCCGTAGCACTCTGCATAAGATCACGCATAACCATATTCTGAAGCACACCCCCAAAGGTAATCTCCTGAGCACGTTTAGAATTATTGGTCACCGTAAACTTAATAATAGTAGCAGGAGTCGCCGACTTACGCAATTCGCCCGGAACAAAAGGAGAGAAGATACGCATCGAAACATCCACAGGTGCTATATCCTCAGAATCCTTATAGTCAATCATAGCCACTGGATATTCGCCCCGAAACTCAATAGCATCGAAACCCGATTTATCAAGTCGACGAGTCACCTCCTCGCCATCCTGCTTATAGGTGATCTCAAAATATTGATCGACATAAGAGAATGGCTCAAAGGTCTGATAACAAACCTTCCAGTCGCCCTGAGCAGTAGCAAAATTCAACAAATGAGCTATACCATAACCCGTATTATAACCATTATTGGCAATCCACCAATTGGCCAAAGAGCCATCGCCACGAACATAAAGCTGACCAGCAGCAATACCCCCCACGGGCATACCAATAGTTTTTAGCTCATCGCCCGTAAAGATATAATCAGACTTATCATACAAAGAGTGTGTAAACTCCTCAGAAAGATTCTTCTGAGTGGGGATCACATGTTCAGGATTGGTTTGAGCCATAAGAGTCATCGACGAAAAGCCCAACAACAAAGAGAGTGTTACAATTTTATTCATCCTAGTAATTAATTTTGTTTCAACCATCGAAGTTCGGCCATCGAAACGCCATGAGAGTTAAGATAATGCTCATCCTCGGGCCCACAGCTTGTGAAATAGACCTTGCCTTTGTACTCAAAAATCTCGGCAGCATGAGAGAACATAGTAGTGAGAGTATTATTATAGTAGTCGAAACTATCAGGATTATCCGATACAACAACCACAGTCTCGGCATAGCGACGATGAGCATAAGTAAAGAAAAGATACCAAAGTCCATTGCGCTCAACCAAAAATGGAGACTCAATCAACGTAGCCCAAGTGCAATCCTGAATACCAAGAATAGTCTCTGGCTCATCGAAAGTAACAAAATCCGAAGTGCGAATACGAAGTACCTGAGACTCCCCGACACCCTTATTTCCCGTTGCAACCACATGAATCCAGTACTTACCATCATCACCACGCATAATATGAGGATCACGAGTGCCAACCCACAAAGTTTCGGGCAAAATAGGAACCGCAGTCTCCTGCCAATCATATAGATCATCCGACCAATATACCTCCAAACGACGAGTGTCACGCCAAGTCTCAACAACCATAGCATAACGCCCCGACTCCTCGTGCCAAACTACATAAGGAGCACCCAAATACTCCGTTCCGGCCGACTCGTCCAAAGCAAATTTCTCACGTTTCCAAGACTCCAAAGGAGAACCAGTGGTTGTAGCATGACCTAGATAAGGGTGATAGCGATAAAGCTCCTTGCCCTCGGGCGGATAAGGATCATTAATTCCAAACCAATGGAGAGTGCCCTGCTTATCCTCAATAAAACAGTGGTCATTGGTAAACCAACGCCCCGTGGAATCAGCCGAAGGAGAAGCCTCGATCACAGTACGCATCTCACCAAGGACAAAAGGAATTTCGGCACGCTCGATCAAACTCTTCTGCTGTGAAGAGCAACCAGAGAGAAAAGCCAACGAAAATAGGAATAATTTGCAGTTCATAGTATTATTTTGTTAAGTGTTAGTAGTTTTTCTGAAATCGTCATCTCGGTAGAGCTAAAACGTTTAAGCGATTATTGAAAAAAATAGAGCTTTCGACTTTGGGGTAGCTCTACAATAATCACAAAAACCGACTAAACAGCCAGTAACCAATAGATGATTTTTCTGATTACAAAGTTATGATTATTATTTCTGATTTACAAAATTTTAGCAACAAAAAAAATTATCGACTCCAAGACCAACCAAAAACAGACAATACGTAACCCTCTGTAATTCAAAGAATAACACCCCATGCAAAAAAAGTGGAAAAATTACAAAAAATGCTATAACGAATTAGCAAAATCAAAAAAAATACGTACCTTTGCCAAAAATAAGGGTCTTTTGACAAAAAAAAAAGATCAAAAATCTAAGAAAAAAGAGTTATGTTAAAAAAGGTTTCACTAAAAGATGTCGCAGAACGTGCAGGGGTCTCAACAGCACTAGTCTCGTTTGTGCTAAACGGCAAAAGCGACAAATACAGAGTGGGTGAAGAAACCACCAAACGAATAATAAAAGTTGCAAAGGAGATGAACTACAAACCCAACCTTGCAGCAAAAGCCCTAAGAAGCAACGAGACTCACACCATAGGGGTGGTTGTTTCGGATATTTCTAACCCCTTCTTTTCGCAAATTGCACGGTACCTGCAAGACGAAGCCGAGAAAAAAGGATACACAGTGCTCTTTGGTAATTCGGACGAAGATGCAACAATGCTCCGCAGGGTGACCATAAACATAATCAACAAAGGGGTCGACGGATTGATAATAGTCCCTTGTCGGGGTTCACACCAGTTCATAAAATCGCTAGTGGGAGAAGATACTCCATTGGTACTGCTAGATAGATACTTCGACGACCTGAATTGCAGCTACGTAGCACTCAACAGTGCCAAAGCATCATACCAAGCCACTAAATATATCCTAAGCAAAGGATTCAAACGCCCAAGTGCCGTGGGCTACAACATCGACCTAAGCTATATGCACGAGAGGATCAAGGGTTATACAGAGGCAATGACCCAAGCAGGTCTGGAAGATGAGATAGATATTATACATCTGGTCGAAGATAAGTCTCGTGAATCGGCAAAAGTGCTAATCCCCCAAGCCATAGAGCAAGGACGGGACTCATTCCTATGCGTAACAAACATCCTCTCGGAGGATTCGCTCTATGCCATGAAAGAGCTAGAGGGAGAAGTGATAGACAAGCTTGCCATTGTGGGATATGACGGAAGTCCAGCCTTTGATTTCTTCAGAACCAGCATACCATATATGCAGCAGCCACTAGAGGAGATAGCAAAAAAAGCAATCGAAATCATAGTAGATCACATGACCAACCGAACACAGTACAAAGTATCTCAGAATCTAATAGATGGAGTATTCCTAAACAACCACTAGAAACCCAACGCTACTAACCCATGTCAACAAAAAACACCCTTAGAAAATCACTCCTCGTGCTAGGAGTACTATCTACGTTCAATAT
>JAWXTL010000227.1:0-3197 GCA_044433565.1 Rikenellaceae bacterium
ATATGTGGGCAAAATTGATGTGGGATCCTTATTGTGATGCCGATGCTGTGCAGAAAGAGTTTGTTTGGGGCTATTATAAAGAGGCTGCTCCATATATCTATGACTACCTTAAATTGCAACAGGGTGGATTGGTTAGCTCCGGAAAAAATCTTTGGATCTATGATTCTCCTGTTTCGCATAAAGATGGTTTCTTGAATCAGGCGATGATAAAAGAGTATTCACGTTTGTTTGATTTGGCCGAAAAAGCGGTTGAGGGTGATTCCGAGATTCTTGATCGTGTTCGTCTCTCTCGCCTTACTATACAATATTCGGAGCTAGAGATTGCTCGTACTCTTACGGGGCAAGATGTTGATGAGATTCGTGCGAAGTTGGAGCTTTTCCGTGAGCGCACTAAGTATTTCAATATTCGTACACTCAATGAGCGTAATAATAATCCTCAGGATTATTGTGATAATTATGTTGAGCGTTATTTGCCTCGTGAGGTTACCAACCTTGCCGAAGGTGCTCAGATCGAGTGGATTGTGGCTCCATCGGGTGGCTATGGCAAAAATGCTGAGAAGATTATCACCGACGGATTGTATGGTGGTACTTCTTTTGTTGAGAGTTGGGTTGGTTGGGAAGGCATTGACGGTGAGTTTATTATGGATTTGGGCGAGGTTAAGGAGATACGTTCTATCTCTTCGGATTACCTTCATCAGTTGGGGCAGTGGGTCTTTTTGCCTAAGGGTGTGACCTATTCGGTTTCAGAAGATGGCGAGAGTTATGTGGAGTTTGGTCGTTGCCAGAAGGCTGAGAATCGTTCTAATCAGGTTCTTTTTGATGATTTCACTGTTGCGAAAGAGTCTCCGATCAAGGCACGATATATTAAGGTTGTGATTGAGAGTATTAAGACTTGTCCTTCATGGCATTATGGTATTGGTCATAATGGATGGTTTTTCTTGGATGAGATAACTGTTCAGTAGATACAGTTTTAGTTATCATAGAGTATTAAGCCTCCTAAAAAGTGTTGATGTGCACTTTTTTGGAGGCTTAATTTATCTTCTGTACTGTTTAGACTGGGAATAATGCTTCAAAGATATGGTTCGTTTCTCGGACGGCTGTCGGAAGATTGAAAAGATTCTACCCCCGAAGATATGTATTGTTCTCGGACGGCTGTCGGTGTGACACGTGCTACGAAGTAGTACGGGGCTCCCGACGGGGGGAGCCGTCCGCCCCGTAGAGATTTGCCTTCTTGTCGAAGGCAAATCTCCGCTATCGCAGTTGGAAAATCATCTTCTGCGCTGTAAACTTCTACTTTCTCTCAATTTCTCGAAGATTGTCTATCCTTTTCTTCTCCAAGAAATCATATACACCTCCAATATGTTCTATCACTCTACCTCTCGAAAATTCGTAAACCTTACTTACCAAACCATCAAGAAAATCACGGTCGTGTGATACCAAAATAAGTGTGCCGTCAAAATTATTTAATGCATCTTTGAGTATCCCTTTTGTCTTTATGTCAAGGTGGTTGGTTGGCTCATCGAGAATCAATAGATTCACTGGCTCCAATAGCAGCTTTATCATTGCAAGTCTAGTTCTCTCACCTCCCGATAGCACCTTTACGTATTTGTCAACATCATCACGACCAAACATAAATGCACCCAATATGTCTCTGATCTTTGTACGTATATCCCCAACGGCTATATCGTCGATGGTCTTAAATACTGTAACGTCTCCATCGAGCATCGCTGCTTGATTTTGTGCGAAATATCCGATCTTTAGATTGTGCCCCAGTTGCAGCGTTCCTTCAAAATCAATTTGCTGCATTATTGCTTTGATTATTGTTGATTTCCCCTCGCCATTTTTGCCTACAAAAGCTACTTTCTCTCCCCTTTCGATTGTCAACGATACATTGGCGAAGACCTTGTGCTGGTCGTATGACTTGGCTAGATCGTGGGTTATTACGGGATAGTTGCCCGAACGTGGCGAGGGCGGGAATTTCAGATTTAGTGCACTGCGATCCTCTTCGTCCACCTCGATCAACTCTAGCTTTTCGAGCATTCTTACACGTGATTGCACCTGATTTGTTTTGGAATATGTCCCTTTGAATCGTTCGATAAAATCTTTGTTCTCGGCGATCATTTTCTGTTGATTCTCGTAGGCTGCAATTTGCTGTTGGCGACGTTCGGCACGGAGTTCTAGGTATTTCGAGTAGTTCACTTTGTAGTCGTAGATGCGCCCCATTGTGATCTCGATTGTGCGTGTTGTGATATTGTCGACAAATGCTTTGTCGTGCGAGATTACCATTACCGAATTGGCACTGTTGATTATAAAATCTTCTAGCCACTCCACAGATTCTATATCAAGGTGGTTGGTTGGCTCATCTAGCAGGAGCAGGGTTGGTTTTTGGAGTAGGATTTTTGCCAGTTCGATTCTCATTCGCCATCCTCCGCTAAATTCGGTGGTTTGCCGGTGGAAATCCTCACGTGTGAAGCCAAGTCCTAGTAGCGACTTTTCTATATCTTCTTGGTAGTTTGTGAGATCTATACCGTAGAATTTTTCTGATAGGGTAGTTACCTTTTCGATGATTTGCATATACTCATCGCTTTCGTAGTCTGTTCGGGTTTCGAGCTGGTGGTTTAGGGCTTCGATTTCACATTCGATCACAAATAGGTGTTCAAATGCTTGGGATGCCTCCTCATAGACCGTACGGCCATTCTCTACCATTAGGTGTTGGGGTAGGTAGCCTATTTTTCCTCCGTCGGCAATTGTTATTCTTCCTTTGTTGGGTGTTTTTTCTCCTGCTATTATTTTTAGGAGTGTTGATTTTCCTGCTCCATTTTTGCCCATTAGGGCAATACGATCTTTGTCGTTTATGGCAAATGATATATCGTTGAAGAGTACTGTCCCTGCGAACTCTACTCGTATTGCGTCTACTGAAACCATCCTTCTTTTCTCTTTTTTTTTTAATTTTAGCCCACAAAGGTAGTAAATTCTTTTGGAGTTTCTCTATCTATGGTGGTTGTGGGCTGCGTTTAATGGTGGTTGGAAGGTTTCGGAGGGCGCAAAGCATTTTCATAATGAAGTTCTAATCCGAGGCATTTTCAATTGCGATAGCGGAGATTTTGCCTTTGCAAAAGGTAAAATCTCTACGGGGCGGACGGCTCCCAAGGGTGGTCGGAAGATAGGAAAGATTCTATCCTCGAAGATATGGACTG
>JAWXTL010000228.1:0-3196 GCA_044433565.1 Rikenellaceae bacterium
AAATCCCGACAGCCGTCCGAGAAACGACCATATCTTTGAGGATAAAATTTCCTCAATCTAATCCCCCACCCCGACTCACTATCTTCTGCCATATCCACACGGCAAGGGGGTAGTGACTCTTTTTTTAGGGGGCAAGAGGTCGATTATTCCCCCATTTTTACTACATTTGTAGTAGAATCAATATCGCTCAACCCATGAAAATTGCACTAATATACGACTTCGATGGTACTCTCTCTCCGGGGAATATGCAGGAGTATAACTTTATCCCCGATGTAGGAAAAAATGCCGAAGAGTTCTGGAGTCGCTCCGATGAAGTGGCAAAACGCCACGATGCCGACCCGATTTTGACCTACCTCTACGAGATAATCTCGGGCGCACAACGCTGCGAAATATCCCTAAGACGTGAATCGTTCCAGAGTTATGGTCGTGGTGTGCAGCTTTTTCGGGGGGTCGAGCAGTGGTTCGAGCGAATGAACCACTTTGCCCGTGAGCGTGGTGTGCAGCTCGAACACTATATCAATTCGTCGGGTATCAAAGAGATGATCGAGGGAACTTCGATTGCCCACCACTTCAAACGGATCTATGCGTGTAGCTTTCTCTATAATGTCGATGGTGTGGCCTATTGGCCTTCGGTGGCTGTCAATTATACCAACAAAACACAATTTCTATTTAAGATCAACAAAGGGATCAGCGAGGTGTGCGAAGATAAACTTATCAATGAATATATCCCCGAACAAGAGCGTCCTATGCCTTTTAGGCGGATGATCTATCTGGGCGATGGTACTACCGATATTCCTTGTATGCGTCTGGTCAAAGAGAAACGGGGGCACTCGATTGCAGTCTATGATCCGCACAAAAAAGCGCAGCTCGAAGCTAAGATGAATAGGCTCTTGGACGATGACCGTGTCAATTTTGTGGCTCCGGCCGACTATGGCGAGGGAGAACGACTTGATCGCATTGTCAAACAGATTATCGAAAAGATAGTAGCTGATAACATTTTAGAAAATCTTTAACACACAGCAGTGATTATGGGTCATAAGGGGTTGGACTCTCCGTTGAATTATCTCAAGGGAGTTGGCGAATATCGGGCGAAACTGCTCAAGCGAGAGCTGGGCATTGCCACCTATGGAGATCTTTTGGAGTATCTCCCTTTTCGCTATGTCGACCGTTCTCAGATCCATACTATTGCTTCGATCTCGCCCGAGAATGTCTCTTATATTCAGATTCGTGCTCGTGTTTTGACCTCTACTCTTACGGGCGTGGGGCGTAAGTTGCGCTTGGTGGTTGAGGTTGCCGACGATACATCTATTGCCCAGATGGTTTGGTTTAATAGCCCTAAATCTATTGCTCGCTCTATGATCGTGGGGCAGCAGTATATCTTTTTTGGTAAGGCTTCGAGTTTTGATGGTTATCTTTCGATTATCCATCCCGAATTTGAGCAGGTCTCTCGGGGGCAGACTCCCCGTACGGTTGGGGTTCAGGGTATCTATTCGACCACCGAGGCTTTGAGCAGTTGTGGTATGGGTGCCAAGGGTATCGCTGGGGCTATTCGTAATCTTTTTGAGCTTATTGCTCCGGCACAGATCCCTGAGACTTTGCCCGATTATTTGATTGATATGCTTTCACTTCCTTCTCGTGGTGAGGCTCTTGCTCAGGCTCATTTCCCCACCGACAACACTTCTTTGAATAGTTCTATTTTTCGTTTGAAATTCGAGGAGCTTTTGACCTTGCAGCTTAACCTTTTGCAGCGTAAGGAGAGTCGACACAGAGCATCTCGGGGGTATCCTTTTCTGGTGGTGGGCGAGAAGTTCAATATTTTCTATCGTCAGAGGCTTCCTTTTCCGCTCACCAATGCCCAGAAGCGTGTAGTGCGAGAGGTGCGAGCCGATATGGGCTCTTCGCACCAGATGAATCGCCTTTTGCAGGGCGATGTGGGTAGTGGCAAGACTATCGTGGCTTTGCTTTGTGCTTTGATTGCAGTTGATAATGGTTTTCAGGCGGCTATTATGGCTCCCACCGAGATTCTTTCTCGTCAGCACTACGCCTCGATTGTGGAGCTTTGCGAGGGGTTGGATGTTCGGGTCGAGATCCTTACGGGGACAACTCGTGCCAAGGCTCGACGTGAGATTTTGGCTGATCTTTCTCGGGGGGCTATTGATATTTTGATTGGGACTCATGCTCTGATCGAAGATCCTGTGGCGTTTTCGAGGCTGGGGTTTGTGGTGATCGACGAGCAGCATCGCTTTGGTGTTCAGCAACGGGCTCGGTTGTGGGCTAAAAGCCCTATTCCTCCGCATATTTTGGTTATGACGGCCACCCCCATACCTCGCACTTTGGCGATGACTCTTTATGGCGATCTTGATGTTTCGGTTATTGATGAGCTGCCTCCGGGTCGTAAGCCAATTGAGACCTATGCCTTCAAGGAGTCGGAGCGATTGCAGGTGGTGGGTTTTATGCGCAAACAGATTGAGTTGGGTCGTCAGATCTATGTGGTTTATCCTCTGATTAAGGAGTCGGAGAAGTTGGATTATGCTAACTTGGAATTGGGGGCGACGCATATCGAAGAGTTTTTTCCACACCCTCAATACTCGAATGTTGTGGTGCATGGCAAATTGCCACCCGAGCAGAAGGAGTATGGTATGCGGATGTTCAAGGAGGGTGCGGCTCAGATTCTTATTTCGACTACTGTGATTGAGGTTGGGGTCAATGTTCCCAATGCTACGGTGATGGTGATCGAGAGTGCAGAGCGATTTGGTCTGTCTCAGTTGCATCAGTTGCGGGGTCGTGTGGGGCGTGGTTCCGATCAGAGTTATTGTATTTTGATGAGTGGTGATAAGATCTCTGTTGATTCACGCAAACGTCTTGATGCTATGTGTTCGACCACCGATGGTTTTCGTTTGGCACAATTGGATATGGAGATTCGGGGTGCTGGAGATATTGAGGGGACACGACAGAGCGGTCAGGCGATCGAGTTGAAGCTCTCGAATTTGAGTCGAGATGGTGATATTTTGGAGATTGCGGCCACCCATGCAGGGCGTATTTTGGAGAATGATCCTTTGTTGTCACATCCTTTGAATGGGCGATTGCGAAATTTGGTAGAGCGTTTCAGGGCGAGTGGAGAGATGGAGGATTACTCAAATATATCTTAGAATCAATTCCCACGAGAGCCCCGTACTACTAAAGCAGCACAAGACCC
>JAWXTL010000229.1:0-3195 GCA_044433565.1 Rikenellaceae bacterium
GGCTATCGAGGCTATTACTCAGGTGCTTCGTGCTAACCATAAGCTTCAATCTTATGATAATGATGACTTTACTATCCGTTCGCAACAGGAGTTGGCTTCGATGCTCAACTCGACCACTAGTTTGATGACTACTCTTTTGGCTTGTGTGGCTGCTATCTCTTTGATCGTGGGTGGTATTGGCATTATGAATATTATGTATGTTTCGGTAACAGAGCGTACCAAGGAGATTGGTCTTAGGATGTCGGTTGGGGGTCGTGGCATTGATATTTTGTCACAGTTTTTGATCGAGGCTATCATAATTAGTATTTCGGGTGGTATTATTGGGGTCGCTTTTGGATGTACGGCGGCTTGGATGGTCGAATATTTTGCACATTGGCCTGTTTTGGTCGAGAGTTGGACTATACTTCTTTCGTTTGCGGTTTGTAGTGTTACGGGTGTCTTCTTTGGATGGTATCCTGCCAAGAAAGCTGCGGCTCTCAACCCAATTGATGCAATTAGATACGAATAATAAATAAGCTCTGTTTGTGCAATAGGATTTAACTAGAATAATGAAGATAAAGACACTACATAATAAACGTCGACTACTTATACTCCAACTTTTGGGTTGGGGTATAATCTTGGCGACCTCTTTGTTCTGGAGTGTTGGCTCGGGGACTCGTGTTACCGATTCTTTTGGACTTACTCTGTTTGCTGTCAATATTTTGACATTATTGACCATCTATATTGTTAATTATTTTATATTTATTCCACGTTATCTTTTTACGGGCAATCGGCATCGCTTTTTTATTGCTAATATTTTGCTTTTGATTTCACTTTTGGCGGTCTCTTTCACTATCAATTCTTCGGGATTTTTGGAGTCATTGCGTCCTATGTATAGACTTCGTAAGCCTGATCCAGATTTGATGTTTTTGGCTCGTGATCTGATTAACTATATCCTTATGATTGGGTTGGTTACGGCTCTTCGATTGGCGGAGCGTTTGCAGATGAGTGAGGCGGCTTTGCGTGAGGCCGAGAATGCTCGTGTCAAGGCCGAATTGGATAATCTTCGTAGCCAGATTAACCCTCATTTTTTGCTTAATACTCTCAATAATATTTATGCCCTTACGGCGATTGATACCGAGAAGGCACAAAATACTATCAAGGAGCTAAGTAATTTGCTTCGTTATATTTTGTATGATAACCTAAATGATAGAGTCTTCTTGACTCGTGAGGTTGAGTTTGTCAAGACCTATATTGAGCTGATGAGTATTCGTTTGCCTCGCAAGGTTAGGCTTCATACTCAGTTTGATTTGTCGGTTGATTGCACAACGCAGGTTGCCCCTTTGATATTTATCTCATTGATAGAGAATGCTTTTAAGCATAGTGTTAGTGCTAGTGGCGAGGGTTTTATTGATATACGTTTCGAGGATCGCACGGATTCTTCGGAAGTTGTACTTGCTATTTCGAATAGCAATCATGCCAAGGCCGATCAGGATAAGAGTGGTCATGGTATAGGATTGGAGCAGGTTCGACGACGTTTGGAACTTTTATATCCTGGGAGTTACTCTTGGGAGGTTGAACAGTCAGAGGAGGTGTATAGTAGTATTTTAATATTAAAGCGCATTGAGTTATGAAACTTAGGACTATTGTGATTGATGATGAACCTCTGGCTGTTTTACTTTTAGAGGGTTATGTCCAGAAGACTCCATTTTTGGAGTTGACTGCTTCGTTTTCGACGGCTGTCGAGGCTATGAACAGTGCTGAATTGTTGGAGGCTGACCTTTTGTTTTTGGATATTCAGATGCCTACTTTGACGGGTTTGGAGTTTAGTCGTATGGTTGATCCACGCACTCGTATTGTTTTTACTACGGCTTTTGACCAGTATGCTTTGGATGGATATCGGGTGAATGCTTTGGATTATTTGTTGAAGCCTATCTCTTATGCTGATTTTTTGGTTGCTGCCCAGAAGGCTTTTGAGTGGTTTAAGATCAAGAATCAGGCTGAGGGCTCACTTGGTGAGAGCTTGGGGTCGGATATTGATTCGATTTATGTTCGCTCGGAGTATAAGCTTTTGCGTATTGAGTTAGATCGGTTGTTGTATGTTGAGGCGCTCAAGGATTATGTTAAGTTTCAGGTCGAGGGGGAGTCGAAGCCTATTTTGTCTTTGATGAATATAAAACGGGCGGAGGAGATTTTGCCTTCGGATCAGTTTATTCGGATTCATCGTTCTTATATTGTTCGCAAGGATAAGATTCGGGTTATTGAGCGTAGTCGTATAGTTTTTGGTCATGAGCGGATACCTATTGGTGAGAATTACAAGTCGGTTTTGCAGGAGTATTTGATGGTTCGTAGTATTTAGTAATTTGTAATTTAACAAGGAAATTGGATGAAGGGGGTAAGAGATAGCCTGTTTTAATTATCTCGTAAATATTAAATATATAGATGTTATGAAGATTTGTAGTAAAATTTTGTTGGGGTTTCTATCTATCGCTGTTGGTTGCGTGGGTGGAACTCAGGATCAGAGTCATTACACACAGATCTCGACTGGTCAGGTTTTGTGTTATGATGTATCGGGTAATGTGATTGATGCTCCTGCGGTGGGCGATTCACTTTATGGTCAGGATGGTAATTATTTGCGTGGGGCGCAGATGTCGTTCCGTGACAATGGCGATGGAACTGTTACTGACCTAAACACTGGTTTGACTTGGCAGCAGACACCACCAGCGCAGGGTGTTGTTTGGGCAGAGGCTGAGGCTTATTGCGATGAGTTGGAGTTGGGTGGCTATGATGATTGGCGACTTCCTACTCTCAAGGAGTTGTTTTCGATTAGTAATTTTAGCCAAGGTTGGCCTTATATTGATACTACTTACTTTAAGTTATCTTCGGGTATTGTCGATAAGAATGAGCAATATTGGTCTAGTAACAAATATGTTGGTGAGACTGTCGAGGGTCGTGAGAATGCGGCTTTTGGTGTGAATCATGTAACGGGACATATTAAGGCTTATGCGGCAGGATCTTCTCGAACTTCTCAGCGTGGTGGAGATGGTCAACAGCAGATGGGACAGGGTGAGCAACGTGGTGGTCAGCAAGGCGGACAGCGTGGCGGTCAAGGTGGTCAGGATGGTCAACGTCCTGAGCGTGGTCAACGTCCTGATGGTGTAGCGGGTGATTCTACTGCACATGGTCGTCCTGAGGGCGGGCAACGTCCTGGTGGTG
>JAWXTL010000230.1:0-3147 GCA_044433565.1 Rikenellaceae bacterium
AGCAGTGGTTCTACCACATCAGATGCCAATAAAACCAGAACGTGAGTCAATACCAATTATGCTATCGTGACCCTCGCCCTCTTGCGAACGGAAAAGGTAGTAGGTGATTTCTCGACCCTGTTTGGTGACATCGCACCAAGTGCTATCGGGCTTACCGATCGCCTCGAATACAAATTGGTCGTGCCCAGCGATGTTTTCCATAGGGATGTCGGGCTCGACAATCATAAAGCCCTCGCCACTTTCGATTAGTGCCACGGCATTGGCGATTATTTCTGCTCGTTTTTCGTTTTTTTGTGTTCTCCGTGGAGAGTTTGGTGGCTGGGCGAATGAGATGCCGCAACCGATAGCGATTAATAGTATTAATGCTAGAGTAGTATTTGTTTTCATAGCACAAAGGTTTTTTAATGAAGGGTCTGTGTGGTCTCTTCTAACTCTGAGAGCTAACGTCTGAGAAGCCCCATTACCCAGACGATATATCTTTCATCACCTTTTCCTTGTACTTCAAAGGTATGGAAATAAATCGTAGAAAACAAATCTTTTTTCATTATTTTGCAAGAACTATCATGATCTTTTTATTAAAAATATTTAATAACTGCTTTTGTCATGGGTTTTTTTCGTAAAAAGGTGAAGAGCTTTTGCCCTTTTTAAAGATTAGGCAAAAGCTCTTCGGGGGCTTTACAGAAATGAAAAATTATGGGGTTAGTGTATATAGCTATCTTGCCAGTCTGCGGCCTTTTGCTGTTTGATTTTGTTGAAACGAACTTTTAGCCCTGCGGTGACCGTACCTGTTGTTCCGAAGCCATATTCTGCAAAGAATACCACTCGACGACCAAACTCAACACCAATAGGCGATACTTGCCATGCAAAGGCAAATTGGTGGTTTAGTTGGATTCCTGCATTATACTCATTCATCGACTTATTACGCTCTAGTCTGTTTCCCAATCCCCAGCCAAAACCTACTCGACTGTATAGGTGGAACCAATCGTTGAAGATCCATGATACTTTGACGTTTGGCAACATACAGAACCATGTTTCGTTGTAGTCATTATTACGCACCTCGCTTGGTAGGTCTTGAAGTTTCCCTGTGTTACACATCCATACGAATGGGATTGAGACTTCGAGCCACGGGGTTGCCATGATATTTAGCCCTAGTCCTATTGCACCCGAGGTGCTATTTGCCACCGATGGGTAGGTTGTGAGGGCTGAGTATTTGGTATTGAATGTTGGGCTATTGAACCAGTCTTGCGCCATCATTGAGTTCCATCCGTAGAAGGTCGAGATAGATAGTTTGCTGAATTTATCGTTGTTTGACCATTTGTATATGGCTTTTCCTCCTGGGGCATATTCTAGTTTTTCGAATGGGGTTCTTATGGTGCTTTGCGCCATGGTTGTGGTGAATCCAAGTAGTGGAGTCAGCACAACAAGTAGAAATAGTTTCTTCATAAATTTTGGGTTTTAGTAAGGGTTAATAAAAAATGGTTAGTGTGGGCTATCTACCATCGCTGTATGGCGAGATTGTTCCGAAGCGTCTGTACCACCACAAATTTGTACATAGACTCTCGGGGTAGTTATCCATAAAGTAGATCTGACCTACTGGATATTTGCGACCAGCAGAGCTGTATGTATTTCCGGTCTCTTCGTCCACTTCGTAGACTCTGATATACCCTTGCCTTTTGGTGTAGGCTATCATAAAGATTTGATCTCGTTTGGCACCTTGGTTGGTGTACATACATACCATATCGCCTTTGTATTTGCCGGTTGTATCGTACCATACGCTATCGGGAGTCCCTTTTATGGCATATTGTAGGACTAGGTTGACACCACGCTTTTGGCTTGATTCATACATCGTCCCTTTTGTCGAATATGGCAGTTCATCGAACAAGATCCGACCATCCTTTGTATATGTGGGTTTAACAACTTTTTTGCTGAAGATAAAATAGTCACCCTCGACAAGCATATTGATTGTATTTGCCATTATCATATCCTTTTTGACCTCACGGCGAGTTTTTTTCTCCTCGGAAAGAGCGGTCGAAAAACTCAACATAAAAACCGATAACACTGTAAGTGTAAGAATTTTAGACGTTTTCATAGTAGTAATTTTTAAAGGTTTAACAATATATCGAACATAACGGGGTTAGTCGTAGTCATAGATCCAAGCATAGTCGCTGGTAGATCCTTTAGGATAGCCTTCGATCGAGAATATCTGCTCTGTTGGGTAGTGACCAGCAACCGACACAACCTCCTGAGAATCAACAGTCTCGACAACCGAAATCACAACAGATTCTTGATTTCGGGTAAGCTCAAACCGATAGGTGCGATCTTTTTTGCTCCCCTGATTTGAATATTGGCAAACAATATCCGATCTGTTTTGGTCGGAAGTGCGGTACCATACACTATCTGGCTCACCCACAATAGCAAGATCAGTTCGATAGTTGACACCTCGTTTGACATTGGTACTAGAGTACGGAGTGGAACTTGAGGTATGGATATTTCCTTTGCTCCCCCAAGTGCGACCCTTACCAGATGAATTATACTGAATACTAAATATCAAGAAATCACCATTTTCGAGCAGATCGGTCACAAACTCCACCTCGTCGGCTTTAATCTCTTGTTTGACCTCACGACGAGTTTTTTTCTCCTGAGAAAGAGCGGTAGAAAAACTCAGTATAAAAACCGATAACACAATTAGTGTTAAAACATTTCTTGTTTTCATAATTTTATTTTTAAAGGGTTAATTTAATTATATAGCTATCCCGCAAAAGCCCGAAACGAATCAGACCAAACCAGATACAAAGAGAATAAACCTAACACAAATCGAAAGGTAGAAGCAATCCAAAAAACAAAGACCCCAAGTTATGCAACCAACAAATCTAGCCGCCATAACACCCTCAGAAAAAGAATCTAAGAGCAAAACTACCCCCTAAAGGTCAACCTAAAAAGAAGGTAGCAAAATAACAATACGTTCCATAATCAACTCCAGCTCAAAAAAGTTAAAGGTTCAAAAAACAAAGGGCTAGGGAACCATATACCTAAAGCCAGTAACAATAACAATAAAGAACAATCATCGTTACAAGAACAATCATCGTTACAAGAACAATCATCGTTACAAGAACAATCATCGTTACAAGAACAATCATCGTTACAAGA
>JAWXTL010000231.1:0-3082 GCA_044433565.1 Rikenellaceae bacterium
TTCTCGGACGCTACGGGGGTCATGTGCTACGAAGTAGTGCAGGGCTCCCGTGGGGGGAGCGTCCGCCCTGCTGAATTTCCTTGCGGAAATTCTCGCTATCGCAATTGGAAATACTTTCTCATAGTATAAAATGCTTTGCGCCCCCCGAAACCTTGTCGATGACTCGACAAGGTTTTTTTAGCGGGTGGGGGGCGAGAACAATAATGCCTTCACCGTAGTGAAATGTAGCCTCCAACCACTAGGAACTGTGGAGGCTTTTTGAAAAAAGCCCCACATCCCAAAAACTTTTGTCCAGAATAAATCCCTTCCAAGGGATTTATTCTTCATTAGAACGCCCCCAAAGTATTATCCCCAAATCTTCCGACCACCCCTAGACGGCTCCCCCCCCGTCGTCTGCCCCGTAAACCTGAAGGCTTACGAGACACACCGACAGCCGCCCGAGAACTTTGCCATAGATCCCCCTGATTATACACTTGATACTATATTACAAAAAAATAATTACTACCTTTGTACATATACTAACCAAATTACTTAAATATAACATTCTAAATCTATGAAACTACTGCAAAGACTGCCAATCCTTATGGCGGCTCTTATCTCTCTTCCTACCTTGGCGCAAGAGCCCCAAAAACCACTAAACATCAGCCTTATACCCAAACCCCAACAAATAAGCGTAACTAGTGGTTTCTGCTCTATTACAACAAATACTCCTGTCTACTTCGACAGCCAGTTCGAGAGTATAGCACCTCTGTTTACCAGCGAGATATTCGATGCAACTAACATCAAACTAGAGGCAACGACCACACAGAGCGACTGCCCTGCAATCCGATTCAACAAAAGCAAAGACCAAAGCCTTGGTGATGAGGGATATACAATGGTCATCGACCAGCAAGGTGTCACAATCGAGGCGTATGCCAAAGGTGGAGCGATCTATGCCCTAGAGTCTCTACGCCAACTCATCAGCCTAAACAACCCACTATGGGGGCACCGAGAGATCTTCTTGCCATTGGTAACAATCCAAGACCAACCGAGATTCCCTTGGCGTGGATATATGCTCGATGTGAGCCGTACGTTCTACCCATTTGAGTTCCTAAAACAGACTGTCGATCAAATGGCACGTCTGAAACTTAACCGCTTTCATATTCACCTTTCGGACGACCAAGGGTTCCGTGTAGAGATGATTAAACACCCAAAACTAAACAGCGTGGGTTCTTGGCGTGTGGATCATACCAACTTCGACGAGAACGATAACTCGGTATGGGGTCGCCCTGTCGAGAAAGAGGGCGAGTTGGCAAACTATGGCGGTTACTACACCCGTGAACAGCTAATGGAGCTAGTAGCGTATGCCAAAGAGCGCAATATTGAGATCCTACCAGAGATTGATGTTCCGGGTCACTCTCAGGCAATCATAGCTTCGTATCCAGAGTATTCGTGCGAGAAGGATAAACACTTTACGGTTGCCACAGGGGGTGTACGAGGTGGAAATACACTATGCCCTTCGACCGAGGCAACATACTCTTTTATGGATGATATTATCAGCGAGATTGCCGAGATCTTCCCATTTGAATATATCCATATCGGGGGTGACGAATGTAACAAAGGGCAATGGGCAAAACACGATCAGTGTACCCAATTCAAAAAAGACAACAACCTCAAAGACGACAACGAACTACAAAGCTATTTTATCCACCGTATCGAGGAGATCGTAAACTCGAAGGGGCGTAAGATGATTGGATGGGATGAGATTCTCGATGGAGGATTAGCACCAAATGCCACAGTTATGAGTTGGCGAGGAGAGTCGGGAGGTATTGCCGCTGCCAAGATGGGACACGATATTATTATGTCGCCAAACCACAGCAACTACCTAGATCTAAAACAGGGGCAATCTATGTCGGAGCCTAATCTGGGTTATTCGGAGGCTTTGATTTCGAGCACCTACAATTTCAATATTATCCCCGAGGAGCTAACCGAGGAGCAGGGAAAACATATTCTTGGAAACCAAGGTAATATGTGGACAGAGACCTTCTCGACCATGAAAGCCGTTTCGTATATGGCGTTCCCACGTCTATATGCCGTAGCCGAAAACGCATGGACAGCCCAAGCGACTAAGAGTTGGGATGGTTTTGTGGAGCGCATCAAGTCGCACTTTGCGGTGATGGACTTGCGTGGTGAGCGTTATGCTAAGAGCCTTTTCAACCCATGGATATTCAACAAGGGGGGTGACTCTCAGGTGAAGATATGGATGACGTGTGAGGCAGGTAAGGATGTAGATATTCGCTATACGCTCGATGGCACAGACCCAAATAAATATAGTGCTTGTTATAGCATTGGCGATACTATCGTTGTGGATCGTAGCACTACGATCAAGAGTGCCGTTTTCGAGAACGATCGCCCACTAGGTGATATTGTCACTCGCCACTTCCCTATCCACAAGGCGGCAGGAGCCAAGGTTATTATTCGTTCGGCGGAGCATCCCGATGGTGTGGAATTGGAGAACAACAAACTTACAGACCTCTGTTATGGTGAATTTTTGCAGGGCGGAGATACTGCTTGGATGGGCTTTAGCGAGGATGCCGATATTGAGATTCAATTTGATGAGCCGACAGATGTTGAGCGTATTAGTGTTAGCAGTGTTCGTATGACATTGGGTGGCACTTATGCGGCTAAACAGATCGTGGTTTACACTTTGGTCGATGGTGAATTTGTAGAGATTGGTGATTCGGGGGTTATATTTGGCAATACAGATAGCGGCCGTAATATTCTAACTGACATTGTTGAGTGCCCTGCTGAGGAGGTTACCTCTTTGCGAGTGAAGGTTCTTCGTCAGGCGACTGTGCCAGAGGGATACGTTCCTGATATGGTGGGCAATAATACTTCTCTTCAATTGGATGAGATTGTAGTATTCTAAGCTACGACTTATGGGGGAGGTGTTTTCAAAACGCCTTCATAGTTCTTTATGGGCGTGATATTATTTCACGCCTTTTTTTTCGTCCCTACAGATAAGATATATGTAGAGAAATGGTTCGTTTCTCGGACGGCTGTCGGTGTGGCTCGTGCTGCGAAGTAGTACGGGGCTCCCGAC
>JAWXTL010000232.1:0-3067 GCA_044433565.1 Rikenellaceae bacterium
CGATTATGGCATTGAGTTGGTGGGCGGTAATACTTCGGCTGCGTTGACCGGTCTTACTTTGGCGGTTAGTGCTGTGGGGCGAGTTGACAAGAGCTGTGTGGCATTACGCAATGGAGCGACCGAGGGTGATTTGGTCTGTTTGAGTGGATCGTTGGGTGCTGCTTTTTTGGGATTGAAGCTTTTGGAGCGTGAGAAACGAGCTTTAGAGGGCAATTCGGGTGTACAGCCAGAGCTAAAGGGATATGAGTATGTTTTGGGTAAGCAGCTTTTCCCTCGTGCTCCTAAGGTTGTTGTCGAGGCATTGGAGGCTGCGGAGGTTGTTCCTAGTTCGATGATTGATATTACTAAGGGTTTGGCTTCGGCTGCACTTAATATATGTAACAGTTCTGAGGTTGGTATTCGTTTGATGTTGGATCGTATTCCAATTGCTAAAGATTGTTTTCGGGTTGCCCAGGAGTTTAACATTGACCCTGTTGTTGCGGCACTTAATGGGGGTGATGACTATGAGTTGATGTTTACTGTTCCGGCATCTATGCACAAGGATGTTTTGGCTATGTGTGAGGTTATTGGTTATATTACTCCTGAGTCGGAGGGGGCTAATATGATTACTCCTGATGGTTCGGTTATAAGGATTCTTTCACCGGATTTCACTGCTACGGATGATTCTCAGCAGCAGTAGGATTCTTTATTTTGAGATATTTTTAAGCAACAGCACTTTGGGGGCGTTTTTTCAAAAAGCCTCCATAGTTTCATGTGGTTAGAGCTACGTTTTATTACTACTTCGGAGACTGTAATGTTCTCGGACGGCTGTCGGTGTGACACGTGCTACGAAGTAGTACGAGGCTCCCGACGGGGCGAGCCGTCCGCCTCGTAGAGATTTTACCTTTTGCAAAGGCAAAATCTCCGCTATCGCAATTGGGATTTATTACCTTGAAAAGAGATTGATTGTTCTGGGACTCTCGGGTATTTTCTGGGACTCTGCTGGGTCTTGTGCTACTTCAGTTGTGCAGGGCTCCCCCCCAAAAAAAAGACCGCCCAAGACCATAAAATCTCAGGCAGTCCCCTAGTATAAAAACGAAAAAATAATAGTCCTAGTTGTTCTCAGGGCGCAACTTGCGAACAACAGCACCTGTCTGCCACATCTCGCTATCACGCATCTCCTTCAACTCAGCCTCAAGACCCACACGGTAATCCTCCTTGCTGTTAGTATCAATAGAACGCTGTGCCTCATTACCACAAGCCACCTCGCTATAAAGCTCAGCAAATACTGGTTTAGAAGCATCACGGAACTTAGCCCACCAGTCCAAAGCACCACGTTGAGCAGTAGTAGAACAGTTAGCATACATCCAATCCATACCATTCTCAGCAACAAGCGGCATAAGCGATTGTGTAAGCTCCTCGACAGTCTCGTTGAAAGCCTCAGATGGAGTGTGTCCATTCTCACGAAGCACCTCATATTGCGCCGCAAAGATACCTTGGATAGCACCCATCAAAGTACCACGCTCACCTGTTAGGTCAGAGTAAACCTCACGCTTGAAAGTAGTCTCAAACAAGTATCCCGAACCAACACCAATACCCAAAGCAATAACACGCTCATGAGCACGACCAGTAGCATCTTGGTAGATAGCGTAGCTTGAGTTCAAACCACGACCCTGAAGGAACATACGACGAAGCGAAGTACCCGAACCCTTAGGTGCAACCAAAATTACGTCAACATCCTCTGGTGCAATAATATTAGTACGCTCACTATAAGTGATACCAAAGCCATGAGAGAAATAAAGTGCTTTACCAGCGGTCAAATGTTTCTTAACGGTTGGCCACACCTCGATTTGAGCTGCATCCGATAGCAAGTACTGGATAATAGTACCACGCTCACAAGCCTCTTCGATCTCAAAAAGTGTCTCACCTGGAACCCAACCGTCAGCTACGGCTTTATCCCAAGTCTTTGACTCTTTACGTTGACCAATAATCACATTAAAACCATTATCACGAAGGTTAAGACTCTGACCTGGACCCTGAACACCATAACCAATAATGGCGATAGTTTCATCTTTTAGTACTTCTCTTGCTTTCTCTAGTGGAAACTCTTCACGTGTAACTACATTCTCGTCTACACCTCCAAAATTCATAATTGCCATTTTGTTTTCTTTCTTTTTTTTTAAGATTTATAAATTAATTTTTATTTTCATGTTTTGTGCCTACTGTTCGTTTCGGCGACTCTCTTGCTTGGCAAGGAAATGGCTTACAGGCTCTCTGGTCGATTTGGTGATCGACACACGACCCGAACGGACAAATTGCAACACTTTATATTTACTCAACTCCTCGAAGAGTTGTTGGGTCTCTTCTCGTTGACCTGTTTTTTCGATTACCGTAAAGTTCTCGTTGACCTCTAGGATTCGCACTCCGTACTGTCTTACTAGCTGTTCGAGACCTCCTTGCGATAGTAGTAGATCGGTCGATACTTTATAGAGGGCGATCTCTTGCGATACGACCTCTTCGTCTTTGTAGTGGAAGGCACGTATTACGTCGATACGTTTTTCGATTTGTTTCACTACATTCACTATTGTTTCGCTATCACTATATGTTGTGATGGTAAATTTGTGCACCCCTGCTAGAGCTGATGCCGATACCGATAGGCTCTCGATATTTAGACGACGACGGGTGAATATCGTGGCTATTTGACTCAATAGACCCACGTGGTTTTCTGAATAGACTGTTATTGTATATAATATATTCTCCATTTCTTAATATTTTTCGGTCGCTGTTAGCATTATATCTGACACTCCTGCTCCGGCTGGGATCATTGGGAACACCATTCCTTTTTCTATTACGTTGACATTTAGCAGGTATGCTCCTTTGTGCGAGAGCATCTTTTCGATTGCTCCATCAAGCTCTTCTCGGCAGGTTACCTCTGCTCCTTCGATTCCATAGGCGTTTGCCAACATTACGAAGTTCGGGTTTAGCATTGGGGTTTGCGAGTAGCGTTTCTCGAAGAACAGCTCTTGCCATTGACGCACCATACCTAGGAAGTTGTTGTTTAGGATTATGATTTTCACATCAACACCAT
>JAWXTL010000233.1:0-3062 GCA_044433565.1 Rikenellaceae bacterium
GTCGAACAGCACGATGGGATGCTCGGGGTGATGCCTACCTGCTGCTTTGCGAGGACGAATACCTTCCTGAGTACATTAATCAAGATATAGAACTATTTGAACTACCCGATAATATCCCACACCCCCACAAACCACAATGGGACACGCTCTATTTCTCGAAGGGGAAGAAAGACAAGCTAAACAAAATGGATATAGCAGGGTTTCTCTATAAGGTAGGGGGGCTAAATCGTGATGATGTGGGAACAATCCATGTAAGCGAATTTTATGCTCTGGTGAGCATTCGCACTGACGATATTTATGGAGTATTGGAGCGAATCAGAACCCAGAAGATCAAAGGTAAACGTGTAGTAATAGACCGGTCAAGATAGAAGATAGCGTTGCAAGGCGGCGATATCTCAAAGATAACACCGAGTGCTCTTCAGTCACATACTTTAAAGTATGCTCCTTCAGATCCCTGGGTGCCATCTCAGGGGCTTTTTTGGCACATAAGTTGAAAGGGAGGGGGATTGTAAACTAACACTTTGCAGTCATGTTTTTAGAAATTAGAACCCTTTTATTCTCTTTGCTTATGCTTGTTTCTGGCAACCAAGTGTGGGCTACCTCCCCTTTGGCAAATGACGATAATGGGTGTAACACATCACTCGATACGCAGCCAAAGATCGAATATCCCAAACGGGATATTCTTTTTGCACTCAAATCCAATCTTCTTTTCGATGCTCTTTTGGCGGTAAACTTCGAGGTGGAAGTTCCCATTGGCAATCGTTGGTCGGTTGCTGGTGAATGGATCACACCATGGTGGATTTCGGGTGATCTGAAAAGGTGCTATCAAGTGCAAGGCTACACCATAGAGGGTCGCTACTGGTTGGGCGATCGGAAAAGCCAAGAGAAACTAACGGGGTGGGCTGTGGGCTTTTATCTCAGTGCAGGATATTACGATCTGGAGTGGGAGGCAATAGGCTATCAAGGCGAATATTTTATGCCAGGAGGTGTGAGTGGTACCTATGCCCATACCATTGGGTATCGCTTTCGCATGGAATATTCGCTAGGAGTGGGAGCCGTGATAAGTAATTATCGCAAATACAACCAAGTGCAATGTAACACAGCAAAGGATATTCTGGTGCGTGAACGAAATGGAAGAATAACATGGGTGGGTGTAACCCGTGCACGAGTATCAATATCAATGACCCTAGGGCGTTGCAAAGAGAAAGGAGCAGAGAGATGAAAAAGCTCGTTACATCCACAATAACACTCCTCTCACTCTGGGCACTCTTCTCATGCACCCGACGACAACAATACGACGGGGAGTATTCATGCGAGAGCGTCGAAATCGAAGTAATAGTCGATTGGTCAAATTCGGGTATCACCCCCTCTGACACCCTAGATTCGGATTATGTACATATGGTGTCGGTTCGCTTTTTCCCGTTGGATGGCTCGAAAGCATTCGATCGCTACCTACAAAGCAATATATACCATGGGGTAATAGATGTTCCAGTGGGCGAATATTCGGTAGTGGTCTATAACGAATCAATCGACGACCCCTACTGGTCAGATACATTTACCTTTGAAGATACCAATGATTACGACCTATTTGCAGCAAAGATAGTCGAACACGACGAATCATTATACTCCTTCTATGAAAAACAAGAAGAAGAAAAGCTCTCGAACGAGGCACTAAAACTAGCATCATGGAGCATGGATTATTTCTGCGTAAGCTCGGCAATGGCAACAGGCATGGGCATGAACAAGCAAGATCAAAACATGATGGAGGCACTAAAAGAAGTGGCTCTAAGAAAGCTTACGACCTATACCACCATCACCGTCGAGGTCGAAAATCTAGCCTCTGCCTCGACAATCCACGCCTCGCTAAAAGGTCTATCAGAGGTGGTCTACCTAGCCACGGGAGAAACCAGCAGCTCACCCGTAACACATATCATCCCACTGAGCGACATAACATGGTATGGCACAGACAGTCAACACGGAGAAATCAGCGAACAAAGGCTAACCTTCACAACCCTAAATGTCGAATCAGACTATTCTCTTGAGCTAGACATACTCTTTGTTGACGGGTCGAGATACGACCCCGAAGAGGTATTGATATATGATATAACAGACCAAATTACTGGTGTGTCGAAATATGCTGATGATGAACTTTCGGCAACTGTTGCAGTTTCACTGCCCGAAATTAATAGTGGGATTGATGTCGAGCAGTGGGGCGATGAGCAAGAAATAATAATCAAATAATTGATTAGACAAACAAACCAATTATTAATTTAAAACCAAACAAATCAAGATGAAAAAGTTTTCTATTGCACTAGCAGCTATTGCTGTGGTGGGATCGGGTTGTCGTGACGATCAGACATCCGAACAAATTAATCAAATGAATGCCAATACGATTGGCTTTACCAGTGTTACAACTCGTGCCGATTTGACCGACCTGTCGGATCTGATGGGTGACAAGGCGGGATTTAAGGTCTATGCTACCGAATCCGAAACCCCCAGTTCGTGGATGTCAAATATCACGGGCAACAACAACTATGGCTATGCAGATGGCGCATGGGGATGGGTAAACGTGGATGTTTCGTGGCCAACCGACGAGGACTCCTACCCTATTAACTTCTATGCCTACTATTCGTCCGACTACACCAATATGGCGATGAACGTTTTGGAGCCGACTGCCGTAACTATGACCTATACACCTTCGAGCGATATTACCAAACAGGTCGATATTCTCTCGGCAACGGCCAAAGCCGATTCTCGCCCTGCGGGTGATAAGGTTTCGCTCTATTTCGGACATATCCTCTCACGTGTTAATTTTTCGACAACAGCTGGTTCTGAGTCGACTGTTCATATTCAGTCGGTGGCACTGAATAACGCACTAAACAAGCAGAACTATGAGGTGTTGAGTGACTCTTGGAGCGATGCTTCGGGGGCTGGTAGCCAGAGTTACACCTTCCTCTCGACAACCAATCCTGCCACTGCATTCGAGGGTACAGACGAAAGTAGCAGCAGTGCTGTATCGTCGGATGCAGGATACCTAATGTTGCTTCCGCAGACAACCACTT
>JAWXTL010000234.1:0-3030 GCA_044433565.1 Rikenellaceae bacterium
AAACCACATAACAGCGCATATATGCGACAAAAAAATAGCACCTGTTAAAAGTGCTATTCTATTGATAATCAATATATTATATGTTATATTTTGACTAAAATCATTTGCCAATGCAGAAAGATGAGAAAATATTACCCAGAACCTCGTCAGTGGTAAATTCGCCGGTTATTTCGCCGAGGTGGTGAAGCGAATCCGTAAGGCTAAATGAAATCATATCGGCAGTCATACCATCACCGATCATAGATATTGATTCGTCAACAGAACTAACAACCCTACAAAGCAACTCATAATGTCGCTGGTTACTAACAACAACCCCCTGCGACAAATCCACACCCTGCACACCACTACAATCAACCAACATTCCTAGCAATTCTTCAATCCCAGAGCCAGTATGACAAGAAATAGCCAAATCACAACCATCAACAACTCCAAGATCCATTTTGCTATTAATAACCAAAAGCTGCTGCGAATCAGTAACCGAAACTCGTTCAAAATCAGAGCAATCGACCAACTGCAAAACAATACGAGCACGAGAAATCATCTCTAAAGAACGCTCAACCCCAATAGCCTCGACAAAATCTTCGGTATGTCGAATACCCGCCGTATCAATAAAACGAAACTCAACCCCCTCAATCTGAATCGATTCCTCGATATAATCACGTGTAGTTCCGGCAATATCCGAAACAATAGCACGTTGTTCGCCAACCAAACAGTTGAGTAGGGTAGACTTACCCACGTTTGGTGCTCCGACAATAGCAACAGGCACACCATGGCGAAGTACATTACCCGCTGCAAAACTATCGGCAAGTGTTACACATCGCAAACGAAGATCGCCCAACAAAGCCAATAGCTCTGTGCGTGGAGCAAACTCCACATCTTCATCGCCAAAATCCAACTCCAACTCCAAAAGTGATTTAACTTTAAGCAATCGTTGACGCAACTCCTGCACCTCCAATGTATAGCCCCCTCGCATCTGACTCATTGCAACCTGCGCCGCCATACGACTTTCACTACTTATTAGATCGCCCACAGCCTCTGCCTGAGCCAAATTCATCTTGCCGGACATATACGCACGACGAGTAAACTCTCCGGCATTGGCCGACCGAGCACCCGAACAAATCAACAAACGGATTATCTCGTTGGTTATCCATCGAGAACCGTGGCAACTAATCTCGACAAGATCTTCACCCGTATAGGAATTTGGCGCAGCAAACCACACTGCAACAACTTGGTCGACGACAATTCCATCACTTACAAACTCTCCAAAATAACTATGACGAGCCCGTGTTACCTCTTTCGAGAAATATCGCTGAAAAATCGCCAAAGCATCACTACCACTAATCCGTATTATATTAATCGCCCCACCCGTAGCCGTCGATAGGGCAACTATCGTATCATCAAAAATCATTATTTCTTAACTTTATTTGGTGCAAAATTAATAAATTATAACTACATTTGTAGATAAATAACCCTTAAATATGATATTACTTATGAACAATTTCATTTTTCAAAATCCAACCAAACTAGTATTTGGTAAAGGTCAGATTGCAAAACTAAAAACACTAGTACCTATCCAAGCAAAGGTAATGATTACCTATGGTGGTGGTTCGATATTCAAAAACGGTGTTTACGATCAGGTGGTTGCGGCTCTTGATGGGCATAAATTTATTGAATTTGGAGGCATTGAGCCTAATCCTGAATTTAACACACTGATGAAGGCGGTCGAGATCGCCAGAGCTGAAGGGGTTGACTTCCTTTTGGCCGTTGGTGGTGGCTCGGTGATTGATGGTACGAAATTTATCGCTACGGCTCTAAAATATGAGGGTGATCCTTGGGAGTTTATGCTCAATGAATCGAAGGCGGTCGATGCTATCCCGTTGGCTTCGGTTTTGACTCTTCCGGCTACGGGCTCCGAGATGAACAATGGGGCAGTGGTCTCTCGTCGTGAACGTGACGAGAAATTTGCTTTCCATAACCCAAAAGCTTATCCTGTTTTCTCGATTCTTGACCCCGAGGCTTGTTACTCTTTGCCTAAGAAGCAGGTGGCCAATGGTATTGTCGATACTTTTGCCCATACTCTTGAGCAATACCTCACCTTGGCCGAAGATAATCGTGTGATGGATCGTTGGGCTGAGAGTCTTTTGCTTACTTTGGTCGAATTGGCTCCTTCGCTTATGTCTGATACTTTGGACTATGGCGATTATGCTAACTATATGCTAACGGCAACTATGGGTCTTAATGGCTTTATTTCGATGGGGGCGACTCAGGACTGGGCTACTCATATGATTGGTCATGAGCTTACGGCCCTTCATGGACTAGATCATGGGCACACTCTTTCAATTGTCTATCCCGCCCTGATGAAGGTTATGCGTGAGCCAAAAGAGGGTAAACTTCGTCAGTATGCTAAACGTGTTTGGCATACCGAGAATATTGATACGGCTATTGATAATACCGAGCGTTTTTTCCGCTCACTAGGTATGAAGACTCGTTTGTCGGAAAATGGTATTGGCGATGAGACTATCACGACTATTGTTGAGCGTATGCGCTCTCGTGGTTGGAATTTGGGCGAGGGGGGGATTGTTACCCCAGATAATGTTCAGAAGATTTTGGAGACTGCTAAGTAGTCTACTTTTGATATATGATGGTTGATATTACTTTATCTGGTGAGATTTGCACTGGGTGTCGCTCTTGCGAGAGGATCTGTCCTGCTGATATTTTTCGGTGGGATGGGGACTCTCGCTCTATTTCTGTTCATAAGGCTCATCGTTGTATTGGGTGTGGGCACTGTGTTGCGGCTTGTGGGGTGGGGGCTATTTCTCATGGCGATTTCCCTTTGTCGAAAGTTCATCCAGTTGATCGGGGGCGGCTTCCCTCGGCCGATCAGTTGATGATGTTGCTTCGTGCTCGTCGCTCTAATCGTGCTTTGACCAAGAAGGCGGTTCCGGTGGAGTATCTTGATGGGATTTTGGAGGCTTGTCATCGTGCCCCTACGGCTAGTAATCTTCAGATGGTCGAATATACTTTGATTAC
>JAWXTL010000235.1:0-3025 GCA_044433565.1 Rikenellaceae bacterium
AAATGGATAGACCTTCTCCCACTGCTCCCTAGAGATATTCTCGGGGCAATACATCATATTGAAAGCTGCAACCAGAGCCGCTTTGCCCCGCTCAATATACTCTCTCTTGTTCAGTTTCTTGCCATACTCAATAAACAGAGGAGCAATTACCGATTGACGTGCATCCAACCACTCACCATCGGCATTCATAACACCAAAACCACCCATCACATCCACATACATATAGGGTGGTTGCCAAAGAGCCTGATACATTGATAGCTCATCGAGTACTCGTTCACCATTTTTGAGGTACCGCTTATCGCCCGTAGCATCATAGCCATCCATCAAAGCATCGGCAGCCCAATACATCGAAAGGGTGTTCTGCTTATACTGATTGTTGCGAGGAATCTTGCGCCCTACCATATCGCCACCCCACCACGAGCACGACCAGTAGGTCTCGAAGTCCTCCCAACGCCCCGTTGGGATAATATCAAGGATCATAGCATCCAACGAACGCAAAGCCGCCAACTTGTAACGCTCATCACCGCACACCTTATATAGTTCTAACAAGAAAGTCGAAACCAGCGCAGTGGTAGGAGATTGAGCAAGAATATCAAGAGGTTTTTGACTCTCAAAATCTATAAAGGTCGGAAAAAAACCATCAGCATCCTGATATGTAAGTAGCTTATCGGCAGTTGCAATACAATAATCAACAAGGCGTTGATCCCCCTCGCACTCATTATACCAACGTATCATCTGATAACCCGTAATAGCAAGATCATTAGTCTGATAGGGGACACTCCGGCTATCTGCTTTGAGTTGACTGCGATTGTAAGGATTACGATTGGAATTAGTAAAATAGTGAGTCTCCCAACCCAAAGGACTCATAACATTCTGCCCGTCTATGGTTTCACCCTGCATCTCACAAGCCACAACGGCCGGAAAAAGTCCATCAACTTGTGGAAACAACAATGCCAACTCCTTGGTTTTGATCGCCTTATCCATCAAAAAATCATCGCCCATACGCTTGGCATATTTATACAGCCCCACAGCACTACGCAGTGAAGAAAACCAAGCCTGATTCCAAATACTAGGAATTTCACGAACATCATAAGCACCATCATAATTGGGGCTACCCGTATAAGTTATGATAAACTGCGGAGCACCAACAATCTCGCCGTCCAACTCAAACTCCTGATAAACATTCGACCACGAGCGGAACGCCCAATCATAGGTGTACTTGCTATAAATATCCAAAGAGGTGCGATCCTTTATATATTTATCATAGCTCTCTTTCCCGTAGGTCGACCAAAGAAAATCACGACTACTCTTAAAAGGGTTTGACAAAATATCCTTACCACGGGTGACCAACAGATAAAACGACAATGTGCTCTCGCCCTCACCAAAAGTAGTAGAGTCGGCACTATGAAAAAGGACATGCTCTGCAACATAGTAGTCGCTCATTCCGATCTCTATTCGTCCATTTTCGACATCCATATCCATAAACCATCTATTGTGAGATTGGGCTCTCTGCTCAAGATCGGGAATCAACACCAACTCCCGATCGTTAGAAGCCCAGATCATAGCAGGGGAACGCCAAACATGATCCGAAACAATATGACGATCACTAGGGGTAAGCTGTGGTGCCCAGTTGAACTGCGACTCAAATACTGGAGTCAGCTCAACACTCCATCCACCTGCAACTCTAGTTTGAGCCGCAAGATCTAGTGTTACAGAGACTCGATAGAGACTCCTTGAGAGCTTCTCCATTTGAACAGTGCTCTGTGCACCTTCGATGGAGTTTAGTTTAACTTCACTTACAAAACCCTCGATAGCTAACTTCGTTATCTCTTTCTCGACACGACCACCATCATTTCGAGCGTGAGCACTCGGTGATGTCGAAAAGATCAGGATAAAAATCATTACCCCTGACAAAAGTAGTTGTTTCATCTATTGTATTACCGTTAGTTCTAGTTTATCATCTTTGCTGAGCTTCAATTGAGGTAGGATAATCGAGAGGTAATTATCTTGGAGTTTGTATTTTGCTTTGATCTCTTTGCCGTTTAGTGTTAGAGTATAGTTTCCGCCAGATGTAACAGGCAGACGCAATTCGTTGAGTTGCAAAGTACCATACTTCAATTCGACAGTGTAGTGACCATCGCCCAGATTCTGAGAGTAGCTACCCCACCCCTCGGCTGAAATAAAAGCCGAACGGAAATCGTCAGCCCCCACTTTAGGGTCGAAAGCCAAAATTCCACGAGGATTATCGTTAAAGAAACCCGAAGCCGAAACAAAAGGAGCATAACCACTCATAGCACGAGTATAATGGTTGCCATACTCCACCTCGTTATAAGGATTACGTTTGTCGGCAGAGTAACGATCATCCAAAGCCTTCTTAACCTTCATAGCCTCACAGATCATCCCCTGATCGATCATAGCAGCCGCCAAGGCGTGTTCCTGACCAGTCCACATCTCGCTAAAATAGCCAATAACCAGCTTTTCCCAATCATTATTAATCTTACCTGGTGCTAGATCTGCACCCCCTTTGGGGAACGAACACATAATAACCCCCGACTCATCGCCATCGGCATACCAACGAGCAATAGGAATCTCACTCTGAGCAAGGAATGCGTCATAATCGTCAACAAAATTATATTTGAGAATAGAAGCCAAAGCACTTTTCAACTCCGAAGATGGAACAATATCCGAAAGCCCAAGTTGCGAAGCCCAATATTGACCCAAAAGCTGGTCGACGTGGCATCCACGATTTGAATTAGGTGCATCAAGGTGATCTGGATCAGTGAGCTGAACAAAATATTCGCCATCAAATAGCTCCGCCGACATATTCTGATAAGAGAGATCAGCAATACGAGTACACTCACGAGCAAAGCTCTTATCACCCACCGCCAAAGCCATCTGAGCCGAAGCACGAAGAGCAGCCGAATACAAACCGCTAATCCAAGGGATCTTACCATACCACATACGATCGAGAGTATTATATTGAACACCTTCCAAAAGACCATCCGCAACACCCGTTTTCTCTTTG
>JAWXTL010000236.1:0-3019 GCA_044433565.1 Rikenellaceae bacterium
AGTACCTATTTTGTTATCGTTTATAGTGTAGATAAAAATGCTGATTTTGCGTCGATACTAGAGAAAGTAGTTATACACAAATAGTCCTCTACGACCGATTTTTTTATTCAGGGGGGGGGGAATGCCTTTTTTCTTTTTACGAGAAAAGGGGCGTTCCCTTTTTTTATTCTAACTAGATCTGAGAACGACGAACATGAAGATTAGTAATGGGAAGAGGAGCTTCCGAAGATATGGATTGTTCTCGGACGGCTGTCGGTGTGCTCCGTAAGCCTTCAGGATTACGGGGCTCCCGACGGGGGGAGCCGTCCGCCCCGTAGAGATTTCCCTTCTTACAGAAGGCAAATCTCCGCTGTCGCAATTGAATCGTTTTGAACACCAGAAGAGATTGATTTTTCTGGGACACTCGGGTCTTTTCTGGGACTCTTGCTGGGTCATGGGCTACTTTAGTCGTGAGGGAATGCCGTGGGGGAGATGGGGATCTCCTTTTTTTTTGCAGTAATAGAACCATTTAGAGGGGGTTCGGTAATGGAATCTCACAATAATTTCATACCTTTGCCCGAACCAAAAGTATATTACCCAAAATATTTAGTAGATGAAACAAATCCAATTACCTATTGTTGCCTCTGATGAGTGGTTAGCTCCAGTGTCGGGGGAGATCGAATACCGCTACGAACGCTATCTAAGTACGCTCTACAAAATCGAACGTAACTGCGGTTCACTTTATGATTATGCCAATGCACACCTCTATTATGGAGTTCATCGTGACGAAAAAGCCAAGGGTTGGTGGGTGCGTGACTGGCTTCCCGCGGCTCGTGAGGTGTTTGTTTTTGGCGATTGGAATGGTTGGGAGCGTCTGCAATACCCAATGCTCAAAGATGAGTGGGGTGGGTGGTCTATCTTCCTCTCGGACAAGATGACCCAAGGTAAACTCATACATGGCAGTATGATCAAGTTTAATGTGCATGGAGCTGACGGGCAATGGAAAGATCGTATTCCGGTCTATATTCGTCGTGTGGTTCAGGACGAGGTGACCAAGGATTTCTGTGGTCAGGCTTGGGATTGTGAGTATGATTGGGAGGATGACGAGTTTAATATGAACAGCATTAAGTCGCCGATTATCTATGAGGCGCATATTGGTATGTCTTCGCCCGAGGCTAAGGTCTCGACCTATCGAGAGTTTCAGGATAATGTCTTGCCTCGTATTAAGGAGCTGGGGTATAACACTATACAACTTATGGCGGTGGCGGAGCACCCTTATTATGGTAGCTTTGGTTATCACGTATCGAACCTTTTTGCTCCTAGTTCTCGCTTTGGCACTCCCGAAGAGTTGAAAGATCTGATCCGTGCAGCTCATAATATGAATATTGGCGTTGTGATGGATCTGGTGCATAGCCATTTTGTTAAGAATACGGGCGAGGGTTTCAACTCAATAGATGGCACAGAGGATATTTATTCTCCGCTGGGTGAGGCTGGTAATCAGCCTTATTGGGATTCTAAGCTCTATGATTATTCAAAACCTCAGGTGCGCCATCTCTTGCTGTCGAATATAAAATATTGGCTAGAGGATTTCCATTTCGATGGTTTCCGCTTCGATGGGGTTAGCTCTATGCTTTATCATCACCATGGATATACCGATTTTGGCTCTTATCACTCTTATTTTGGCGATGAGGTTAATCGTCCTGCTATAACATACCTTACTTTGGCTAATAAGCTGGTGCATACGGTCAATCCTAATGCTATCACTATTGCCGAGGATGTGAGTGGTATGCCAGGTATGACAGTCGATGTTGCCGAAGGAGGTATTGGATTTGACTATCGACTGGCGATGGCAATTCCCGATTTCTGGATACGCTATACCCAAGATACGCCCGATGAGGATTGGGATCTTTGGGAGATGTGGAATATGATGACCAACCGTTTGCCTAGCTCTCGTACGATTGCCTATTGCGAATCGCACGATCAGGCATTGGTGGGCGATAAGACCTTGGCATTCCGTTTGATGGACTCGGCTATGTACACCGATATGAGTATCGAGAGTGAGAGTGTGATTGTCGATCGTGGATTGGCTCTACACAAGATGATCCGATTGTTTACTATTTCGCTAGGTGGCGAGGGCTACTTGAACTTTATGGGTAATGAGTTTGGGCATCCCGAGTGGATTGATTTCCCACGCCAGGATAATGGTTGGAGTTATGCTCATGCTCGTCGTCAATGGGATTTGGGCGATGCACAGTATTTGAAATATCACTACCTCAAAGCGTTTGACAAGGCGATGATCTCGTTGGTCAACGACCATCACCTGCTCAGAGCAGGATATGGCTACAACCTATTGAATGATTATCAGAACAAGACCATTGCATTTGAACAAGCGGGGTTGATCTTTATCTTCAACTGGCACCCTTCGGCTTCTTTGGCAGATTATATTGTTCCGGTGCAGGTAGCAGGAAAATATAAGATTGTGCTCAATAGCGACGATGCACAATTTGGTGGCTTTGCTCGTGTCGATGACTCGTCGGAGTTTTTCACCGAGACAGCAGTCGATGGTTCGATACACCTAAAGGTCTATAATATTAGCCGTTCGGTTATCGTTCTAAAGCAGTGTGACTAAATGATTAATCATTGACAAATAAATAAACATAGATACTTTAATAACTTTTATGAAGAATTTCCCTCGTATTAGCGTACTTACTGGATGGGGCTTGTTTGCTGTGGCATTCCTGACCTATCTTTTGACTCTTGAACCGACCACCTCTTTGTGGGATTGTGCCGAATTTATTGCCACTAGTTATAAGCTAGAGGTTGGTCACCCACCGGGGACTCCTTTTTTCTTTTTGCTTAACCGTTTTGCCGCTATGTTTGCGGGTGACCCAGCCAATGTTGCCTATTCGGTCAATGTGATGTCGGCTTTGGAGAGTGCTTTGACCATTGCTTTTATGTTCTGGTCGATTGTGATGCTGGGGGGGATGATCTATCGTCGGGGTTCTTCACAGATCTCTTGTGGTCAGCAGTGGGCTATCTG
>JAWXTL010000237.1:0-3009 GCA_044433565.1 Rikenellaceae bacterium
ACTAATATTCAGAGAGTCACAACCCAAATACAGCCGAATAGACATCCGTGGGTTACTCCTACTATGGGGATGGATCCCACTAACAATAGTCATCCTCACCTACCTAGATCGTTGGTCGGCATGGATTATAGGGGGCTTGACCATCATAGTTATCCTGATTTTCATGCGCTTTGTCAACCACTCGCTTCGGAGCCCAAATCCAATAATAAACGTAAAGCTACTGACCAACCGACGATTTGCACTCTCAATGATCTCGATGTTCTTCGACGGATTTATGATCTATGCAGGAGCATTTATCCTACCCCTATATCTCGAAAAAAGCCTAGGATATTCGGCACTGGCAGCCGGACTAATGTTTATCCCACTAGGGATCATCCAAGGAATCACCTCCCCAGCATCGGGCTATATAAGCCGACGGCTAGGAATGAAAACAACAATCCTTACAGGCTTCTCGCTAATGATAATCTATCTGGTAATAAGCACCCAATTCGACAATACAACCGCATCATGGGTGATTCTCCTCTCGTTATACCTCAGAGGATTAGGCAACGGTCTGAGCTATTCGGTACTTAACAATTTATCGCTAACACAAATCTCACACAAAGATCTAGCAGGAGCATCGAGCATCTCAAACGCCACACGCCAACTATCGGGACTCTTTGGTATAGCCATCTGCACACTAATACTCTCAAGCCAATCGACCGACTACAATCATCTAGTAAAAATGAGCTTTTCGGTGGTATTACTTGCGGCAATCGGTGCAATTATACCGATATTTTTTGTTAGAATTAAAAAATAATTCTCTATCTTCGCATAATACACGGGGTCGATAATCAGTTTAAATGTATGAGAAACTAACTGATCAATCAACCTCAAGGTAAAGTTAGAACCCAAACTAATCACTTAACTTGAAATGTATCTATGCGTTATATTGTAACATTGATATTGATGTGTGTAATAGCACAAATAGCATCAGCTCAACAACCATTTCGTCAGCTCGAAGAGGAGATACTTGTGCTAGAAACCCCAACAGGTGATATATATGGTAGTATGATTACCCCACCTGGTGATTCATGTAATACCATTGCCCTGTTGATTGCAGATACGGGCCCAACCGACCGCAACGGCAATCAACAGATAGAACGTAATAATTCGCTAAGACTGCTCTCGTATGATCTAGCAAAAGAGAATATCGCAACGTTGAGATATGACAAACGTGGAGTCGGGGCAAGTCGTGCCGCCACCCCTGCGACCGATGATAGTGGTGTAGATATTTATGTTGATGATGTGACGAGGTGGACGAACCTATTGCATCGCTACCGAAACTACAAAAATATTGTTCTAATCGGTCATGGCGAAGGCTCTCACTTGGCGATGTTAGCTATCAATCGTGGTGCTCGTGCAACCCATTTTATATCGGTTGCAGGTGGCGGTCGCAAAAGTAGTCAGATTCTCAAAGATATGTTTACAACCAAATCTCCTCAGGTGCGAGATGTAGCTTATGCTATTATCGACTCATTGAGCAAAGGTTATCAGGTGGCGAACGTTCCGTTTTATCTCAATTCGATGTTCAATCCCAATATGCAGCCCCTATTGCGTTCGATGATGAACTTCAATCCACAAAGCGAGATCCGCAAGATTGAGATTCCGATCCTTGTGGTTCAGGGAGATGCAGACACACGGGTCAAAATCGAGGATGCCCGATTGCTCCATGCGGCCAATCCCGATTCGCAATTGGTGATTATCGCAGCAATGAACCACATTATGAAAGAATGTAACTCATTGAGTGTAAGCGAACAGATCCTAAGCAATGTAAATCCTGCATTGCCAATCGACCCAATGTTGATTCAAACGATTGTCAAATTTTTAAATGGCAAATTATAATGAGAAAGATTTTTTCGCTACTTCTTAGCATTGCCTTGTCTTGTTCGCTACTTTATGGGCAAGAGAGCCAAGGGGAGTCACGTTTTATTAGGGTTCAAGGAGAGTCAACTCGCTCGGTAGACCCTAATCGTATCGAGATTAATATTTCGCTATCGGAGAAGGATTTCGAGGGTCGTGTTTCTCTATCACAGATGGAGTCACAGTTGGCACAAGCCCTCACGGAATCAGAGATAGATGCCTCGGATCGTATGAAATTGGTCTATCAGCAAGAGGGCGTAAAGAATCGTCGTGACAGTTATAGCCACAAGATTTATACCATCACATTGCATAATGCACAGGAGGTTTCCTCTCTATTTGATGCCCTAAAAGCTAATGGTGTTTTTTCGGCAAGTTTTGGACGTACATGGCACACTGAGTCGGATTCGATAGAGCAATCTTTGCAAATCGAGGCAGTTCGAGCAGCACGTAATAAGGCTGAGGTGTTGGCTGGAGCTTTAGATCAGCAGATTGGTCTACCGCTAGAGATTATTGATAGTGGTAGTTCTCGTTATGGGATGAATGATGGGTTGTTGCTAAGAAGCAATAGCAATTCGGTATCAGCAGAGTTGCCATCTTTGGATATTAAGCAGATCACATTTCGCCAAAGTATCACAGTAAGTTTCGCATTGCAATAGAGATAGAGATGCACGTCTCCCCAAGAGTATTAGGAATATTTCGGAGGTAAAACTTTGGGGGCGTTCTAATGAAGAAATTACCTCTTGCCAGGGGGTTTATTCTGGACAAAAGTTTTTGACAGAGGAATTTCCAATTGCGATAGCGAGATTTTTTTGCTGACTATCAGGGGGGTCCCTGCACTACTAAAGTAGCACATGACCCAGCAGAGTCCCAGAAAATACCCGAACGTCCCAGAACAATCAATCTCTTCTGAGTCAAAATGGTTCAATTGCGACAGCGGAGATTTCGCCAGAAAAATCTACGGGGCGGACGGCTCCCAAGGGTGGTCGGAAGATTGAAAAGATTCTATCTTCAAAGATTTGGATTGTTCTCGGACGGCTGTCGGTGTGACACGTGCTATGAAATAGTACGGGGCTCCCGACGGGGGGAGCCGTCCGCCCCGTAGAGATT
>JAWXTL010000238.1:0-2987 GCA_044433565.1 Rikenellaceae bacterium
TTTTCGGGACGCATCTGAGGGAAGAAAAGCACATCTTGGATCGAAGTCTGACCAGTCATAAACATAGTCAAGCGGTCGATACCAATACCCATACCCGAGCAAGTAGGCATACCATACTCCAATGCGCGAACAAAGTCCATATCAATAAACATCGCCTCGTCGTCGCCCTTCTCCGAAAGTTTCAACTGATCTTGGAAACGCTCCAACTGATCTATCGGGTCATTAAGTTCGGAATAGGCATTGGCAAGTTCCTTACCACAAACAAACAACTCGAAACGCTCAGTAAGGTTAGGATCCTGACGGTGACGTTTGGTAAGTGGTGACATCTGGGTTGGATAGTCCATAATAAAAGTTGGCTGAACAAGCAAAGCCTCACATTTCTCACCAAAGATAGCATCAATCAATTTACCCACACCCATAGTCGAGTCAACCTCGATACCAAGACGAGAACATTCCTCTCGAAGCTCATCTTCGCTCTTGCCCGTAATATCAAAACCCGTAGCCTCTTTGATAGCATCGGTCATAGTCAAACGACGGAACGGAGCCTTGAAATCAATCTGCTCACCATTGATAGCCACTTGGGTCGTGCCATGAAGAGCCAAAGCCACCTTCTCGATCATCTTCTCGGTGAACTCCATCATCCAAAGATAATCCTTATACGCCACATAGATCTCCATCACCGTAAACTCAGGATTGTGAGTCCTGTCCATCCCCTCGTTACGGAAATCCTTAGCAAACTCATAAACACCCTCGAAGCCCCCAACAATCAAACGCTTTAGGTAAAGCTCATTGGCAATACGAAGATAAAGATCCGTATCAAGAGTATTGTGGTGAGTGATAAAAGGACGAGCCGCAGCCCCACCTGGGATTGGCTGCAAAACTGGAGTTTCGACCTCAAGATAACCCTTGTCATTGAAATACTCACGCATAGTATTAATGATCTTAGTACGCTTGATAAAAGTATCACGAACCTCAGGATTGACAATCAAATCGACATAACGCATACGATAGCGTTGCTCAGGGTCACTAAACGAATCATAGGTCACCCCATCCTTCTCTTTGACAATCGGCAATGGGCGCAAAGATTTGCTCAAAACAGTAAACTTCTGGGTGTGAACCGAAAGCTCACCAGTTTGGGTGGTAAAAGCATACCCCTCAACTCCAATAATATCACCAATATCAAGCAACTTCTTGAAAACCGTATTATAGAGCGTAGGGTCACCCTCAGCACAGACCTCATCACGCTTGATATAACACTGCAACTTGCCCGAGAGGTCTTGAATCTCAAAGAAACTAGCCGAACCCATAATCCGACGACTCATAATACGACCAGCAATAACCACCTGAGGCTTCTGCTGAAGCTCCTCGCTCGATAGGTTACGAATCTGCTCAATAGAGTGATCCACTGGAAATAGTGCTGCTGGATAAGGATCTATACCTAGTTGGCGCAAAGCCTCAAGCGACCCACGTCGTACGATCTCTTGCTCGGAAAGTTGTTGGAGTTCCATCTTCTGTTATGATGTATTAATTTGTTATTCTTATAATCAAGCCACAAAAGTACAAAAAAATACAAAGCAAAAAAAATCAACTAAAGAAACTGATAAGGAAGATTCTGACGTAGATCTGCCAACAACTCACCCATCTGCTGTGTAGATAGCTGCTGACGTGAATCTGTCCACGCATCATAGGGCGAAATATGCGACTCGACAAACAACCCATCGAAACCCAATTGCAACGCCATATAACACAACTGCTGAACATACTCCCATTTTCCGGCTATATGACTTGGATCGCACAGCACCTGAAGATTGGGCATCTGGCGTTTGAGCCCCTGAGCAATACTCCACACTGGCTCATTGCGATATATATCGGTATAGTGGGTCATAAAACCACGATGTATGGCTTTCACATTTTTGACTCCTGCTTGGCGCAAACGCTCAATCGCACCTATCCAAAGATCAAGATCGGGGCAAATAGGATTTTTGACATATACCTCAAGATCGGTCGCAGAGAGAGCCGAACCCAACTCATCCATAGCAAAAGGGCTAACCGTGGTTCGTGCCCCAATCCACACGGTGTCGATCTTGTGCGCTAGAAGGTGTTCGACATTCTCGGGAGCATTCAACTCCACAGCAATCCGTAGATCATAGGTCTCTTTGGCCTCTTGCAACCATTCGAGAGCCTCGATTCCAGCACCCTCGAACCCACCAGGGCGGGTACGTGGTTTCCACACTCCGGCACGAAATATTTTGATCCCTGCCTGTGATAATTCTTTGGCTGTCGAGAGCGTTTGCTCACGTGTCTCGGCACTACATGGACCTGCGATTATTGTTATCATGGTTCTTTTGTTTAAAGCTAATATGTTCAATCTGCACTATGCGACTGAATCGGGGTTTATAATTTTCGGTAATTGAGGGTTATTTCGCCACTCTCTAACTCTTTGTCTAGTTTGATACTTATACGGGTGAAAGGTTGGTAACCTGGATCGGAGACGACCTCACTCGTTATGCTATATGCAGAAGGGGCGGCGATCGTAACCTCTAGGGTTTGATCTTTGCTTCGTAGGATGATTTTTTGATCTTCGATTTCGACTTTCGATCGGGTTGTGATCACATTTTCGTAGCTTATTGCACTTGCGGCTTTGAACCGATCGGTGACTTTTACGGCTCCTTGTTTGTTACGCTCATAGACAAACTCTCGTGTTGCGCTTTGCAGTTGATCGTTCTTGTAGCATGAGCGAATATCATAGGTTATCACCTCTCTTTTGTCGCTAAACTTCTGCTGGACGACCTCAGCTCGGGCATCGGCCGAATTGTGTTGCATCACCCCACCATATACTGGCACGGGGTGACCGTATGCCGAGAATAGAGGGAATGTGTAGCGTTTTGCCGAAAAAGTATCACCCGTATAGAAATTCGGGCCTCCCATATCTCCCATCATCGTCTCTTGACCCACAACGATGGTATATGACCCCACGTCATTGTGGT
>JAWXTL010000239.1:0-2976 GCA_044433565.1 Rikenellaceae bacterium
ACTAGGCAGTATATCCCAGAGATATGCTGCCTTTTTTCTTTGATGCGATTTTTGATATTTTCTTTTGTTTTTTTCAATTATTGTTTATACTTTTGTTGTACTGTGTGCCTCTTTTTGGGGCGTTGATACTTTTTTTTAGTATTTTATCTTTGTGCATTGAAATTTATATATCTTTAATCAATAAACTATGAAAAAAATTTCATTCTATCTGGCTATTTTGATAGCTTTTTTGACTCTTTCTTGCCAGAAGGAGACTTTGACTGTTGCTACTACGGGTGGCATTAGTGGATCTGTTTTGGATTCAGAATCTTCGTCGGCTCTTTCGGGGGTTGAGATTACTATTTCGGGGAGCGATCTTTCGACTACTAGTGGTAGTTCGGGGGCTTTTTCTTTTTCGGATTTGGCGGCTGGTAGCTATACTTTGACTGCTTCTTTGTCGGGGTATATCTCTACGAGCGAAAGTGTAACGGTCAAAGCTGGTGAGACCTCGACATTAAACTTCTCTCTTGTTGCTCAAGAGGAGAATGTTTTTGAGTTGGATTTGACTTCTTTGGCTTTCGAGGCTGAGGGGGGGCGATTTGACTGTTGTTCTTAGTAGTAATATTGACTATGGTGTTGAGATTCCGGATTCGGTTTCTTGGCTTGTTTTGAGCAAGGCTGTGACCGAGAAGTCTTTGGTTTTTACTGCTTCGGCTAATGATGGTGTTACAGAGCGTAGCACAGCTATTCGGATCTATGCTACCGATGATAGTGGTTTGGAGCAGAGTGTCGAGGTTACACAGGCTGTTTTGGCTGCTAATTTGGATGTTACCGAGGCGGTTAATGTTTCTAAGAGCGGCGAGGAATTTGTTGTTGTTTTAGAGGCGGAGTCTTCGGTAAGTTCTATGCCTGATTGGGTTAGTTTGGTTGAGGTTAAGTCTGATACGGGTTTGAGTTTCACTTTTACTAGTGAGTCTTATTCGGGCGAGGATTTTGGTCGTTATGGTGATATTGTTTTCCGTGAGGTTGCTAGTGGTGCTTCGGTTCGAGTTGCGGTTTCTCAGGGCGATGTTTTCTATCATGAGGCTTCGGGCAGTGACGAGACTTTGAGTACGGATTTGGCTAAGTATTTTGGCGATGATTATTCGTCTACGCTTACCTCTGTTCAGATTTATGGTACTTTGAATGAGGCAGACCTTTTGCATTTGGGATCTTTGCCATTGACAGCTATTGATATTTATAATACTACTGTTGTTGGTGAAATTAATGTTGGCACTACCAACTCTCCTTCTGTTGTCGACGGCAATGCTATTCCTTATTCTTTTATTGATTGTTATAGTATTGATGATCCAAACACTACATTGCAGATGGTTGTTTTGCCAAGTGATGTGACTCATATTGGAGGTTATTCATTTTACGGTTGTTCTGCCCTTTCTTCGATAGACCTATCATCTATTACAGAGATAGGTAAAGGAGCTTTCATTCATTGTACCTCCCTAGCCTCAATAGATTTACCATTGGTTACAGATCTTGGTTATTCTGCTTTCTATGGTTGTAGCTCCCTAGCTTCAATAGATTTACCCTCTGCAACATCTGTAAGTACTAATGCTTTTCACTCTTGCACATCCCTTACATCCATAACTTTACCATTGGCGACATCGGTTGGTAGCTTTTCTTTCTGTCAATGCAATTCTCTAACTCACATAGATATACCAATGGTAACCTCGATTGGGGGTTATGCTTTTTATGAATGCACAGCCTTGACCTTGATAGATATACCGTTGGTAACATCTGTTGATCAATGTGCTTTCCTTAGATGTTCATCTATAAACTCCATAGATTTACCAATGGTAACATCTGTTGGTCAAAATGCTTTCAGTGGATGTACATCTCTAAGCTCAATAAATATACCATTGGTAATAGAGGTTGGTAATTTTGCTTTCTCTTCTTGCAGCTCCCTTGTCTCCATAGATTTACCATTGGTAAAATCAGTAGATGTTTATGCTTTCTCTTCTTGCAGCTCCCTTAGTTCAGTAAATTTACCATTGGTAACAGAGGTTGGTAATTTTGCTTTCAATGATTGTATTTCTCTCATTTCGATAGATTTACCATTGGTAACTTCGGTTGGTGAACAGGCTTTCAAAGGTTGTATATCCCTTGACTATATAGATTTACCATTAGTAATAGAGGTCGGTGCTGGTGCTTTTTCTTTTTGCACTTCCCTTATTTCAATCAAACTCGCAACTTCGAGCGGTGCGAGACTGTCATCCAATGATTATATGTTTGTTAATTATACTAAGGCAGTTGATGCAGTGCTAACCGTAGGGTCTGCAAATATCCAATATGTAAATGGAAATATCTTTACAGATACCGCTGGTTCTACCACAACATTTAGCGAAATAATCGTGCTATAACCGCCCCTCCACACCTAACACCAAACAAGGCAGTATATCCCCCAGATATACTGCCTTTTTAGTAGAACACCCCCACGCAATAGTGAAAAATCAAAATAAATGTATATTTTTGCCTATCATATCGCTCTGATAATTCAATAGATAGACCCCTAGGATCGCAAAATTGATTCCAGAATGAAATGAATAATGCAAGATCATCTGTAAAACAGTAACCAAGATCAGCAAAACAACCACCAAAAGAACACGCCAAACCCAAATCCCCAAAACCCAAAAAGACAAAGTTTAGATAAGAAAATATAAAAAAAAGAAGAGAAAGACGATGAAAAAAGTAAAAGTTTTTGCACCCGCCACAGTAGCAAACGTAGGATGTGGCTTCGATGCCATGGGATTTGCCTTTCGTGGAATGGGTGATATAGTAGAAATGTGGTTCAACGATACCCACCAGATAGAATACATCTTCGACCAGGGGATTAACCTCCCCGCCGATCCCGAAAAAAATCTTATGACCTACGCCCTACGCTCAATAATGGATGCCGCAGGAGAACGACGTGGTGTAACAGTCCATCTGATACAAAAAATCACC
>JAWXTL010000240.1:0-2960 GCA_044433565.1 Rikenellaceae bacterium
GAGATAATGATCATGAACAGCTCGGTAGTGAGCGAATTTATGGTCTACACCACCCAAGGAGGGGTATTCTCTATTATCCTTGGTGCTCTGATTGGGGCGATATTCTCTTTTATATTTCGCAGCCCTACAATGAGCGTAATCGTGGCTCTCACGATCTCGGGACTTTATGACCAGAACATATTCCTCTATGGTATGGCAGCAGGTGCTCCTTTGGGAATTTTGTTCCCTTTGGCAGGGTTTGCACAACGAGCAAACGCCACAGCACGTCGGGCAATGGTGTTGCACTCGATAACCGTTTTTGGATCAACGGTGCTAAGTATTATCCTCTGTGGAATGTTCTATGATCTGCTGGGTAAATATTTCATCCAGTTGTGGATCATCGTTATCATCTTCACGCTAACCTCATTGGTCTTCCCTTCGTTGGTGTGGAAATTGGTCGAGCCGCTATGTGCCGATATGGTCAACGCAATTATTCCCTATGACAACGTATCACACCGCCTAAGCATACTAAGCCAAAGCGTAAAGATGCCGCCACTGTTTATCGTCGAAATAGCCAAACAAGAGATAGTGAGCCACGCCAGACGTACCTACAAGATGTTGACAATCTTGCTCCATTCGCTCTCCAAAACAACCACCGAGGCTCAGTATGACTATCAACAAATTGACAAATACCATGCTATAAGCCTAAGAGTTGGAGGTGAAATCACCAGCTATATACTCCAAATCGGTTCGCTAAAGACCAACTCACAAACCTCATCACTAGTCCAACTAGTGCTATCTCAGGGTTATACGTTGATCGAAATATCGAAAACCATCACCTCGATGAAAGAGACGATCTCTCAGGTGATGAACTCGCAGCACCCACTGAGTCGTAGTCAAAAAGAGGTGCTAGATGATATGTTCGACCATCTGCAAAGATGCTACGTGAGAACCATAAACGAAATGACCCGATCGACCAAACAAACCCTCAATAAAGAACCCCAACAAATCAACCACCCCGGCTTTAATATGACGGCAACCCCCGAGCCCGACAACGAAGAGACAGAGCAGACAGATAGCGACCTGCTAAGAAGAAAGATCGCACTGGCAGCCCAGAAGTACTATGCCTATAATCAATATCAGATTATGCAGGTATTTGAAGCAGTCTCTGAGTTAAACCAACGACTATTAGATCTAAGTCTACTAGAGAAAGAGATATATAACGTTAACACTAAAGAGCATGAATAATCAAGAACAACCAGTGCTAAAGCCCGACTATCTATTTGAGGTAAGTTGGGAGGTATGCAACAAAGTCGGGGGTATCCATACGGTTGTGGGTACTAAGGCGAGAACCATCCTTGAGGAGTATGGGGATAATTACATTTTGATTGGACCTGATTTCACTGGAGAGAATACCGCTTTTGTCGAGGATAATACCTTGCAGCCTCTTTGGCAGAAGGCTGCCAAGCGTGACGGGCTAAAAATACGTATTGGGCGGTGGAAGGATATTGTGGGTAATCCTATTGTGGTGTTGGTTACTTTCTCGGATATGATCCCTCTGAAGGATCATATTTTGGGTGAGCTTTGGGAGAGTTACAAGGTTGACTCTATTCGTGGCGAGTGGGATTATGTCGAGGCTGTGCTTTTTGGTTATGCTTCATATTTGGTAATCAAGAGTTTTAATGATTATATTGCGCCTCGAAAGTCGAAGATTTTGGCACAGTTCCATGAGTGGATGACTGCTTCGGGTGGGCTTTTTATCAAGAAGGAGTTGCCACATATTTCGACTATATTTACCACACACGCTACGGTTATGGGGCGTTGTATTGCGGGGAATGGACTTCCGTTGTATAATGAGTTGAAGAATTTTGATGTCGAGGAGTTGGCTACTCGCTTTAATGTGAGGGCGAAATATACTATCGAACGTGCCGCAGCACACAATCTGGATTGCTTTACGACGGTTAGTGATTTGACCTCGGCGGAGTGTGAGTATATGTTGGGCAAAAAGGCCGATATTGTGACTCCTAATGGTTTCGAGAAGGATTTTGTCCCTCAGGGCGAGAAATATACAGAGGCTCGTCAACAAGCACGGAAAAGTTTGCTACACGTAGCCCAGACAACCCTAGATCAGAAAATAAGCCAAGATGCTATGATCGTCTGTCTTTCTGGACGTTACGAATACAAAAACAAGGGGATAGACGAATTTATCGAAACCCTAGCCCTACTAAGAGACCAAGGAACGCTGACTCGTGAGCTTCTAGTCTATATCATGGTTCCGGGGTGGAATCACGGCCCTCGAAAAGGTCTGCAATCAAAACTAGCAGGAGAAAATCCTCAATATCACTATCATATCGAGCAGACAACACACTATCTGGGAGATCCCTATGGAGATTCAATAGTCAATCAACTGAATCGCACAGGGCTCAATAACAATAGTGGAATGATAAAAACAGTCCTAGTGCCATCATATCTCAACGGCACAGACGGAATCTTCAACATGGGATATTATGACCTCTTGATAGGTATGGATCTCACGGTCTTCCCATCATACTACGAGCCATGGGGCTATACCCCACTAGAGTCAGTAGCCTTTGGCATTCCAACCATCACAACCAACCTAGCAGGATTCGGGCTATGGGTCGAAACCCACGGCTCGGATCAGCTAGAGGGAGTAACAGTGCTTCAGCGTGACGACTACAACAACCAAGAATTTAGATATGCCCTAGCCCAAGAGTTGCTAAGATATAGCAACCTCTCGCCAAAACAGTGGGCAGAAGTATCAACCCAAGCCCAAGAGCTATCGAATATAGCCCTCTGGAAAAATCAATTCAAATATTATCAAAAAGCATATACTATGTCAATTGAAACAACTACACAAGAAATGGCTGCCACCCACTATGATGGCGGTGAAAGCCACGAGCAGGTAAACTTCCTGCGTCAACAACTACTCTCGACCTCACATCCAAACTGGACTCGTATGA
>JAWXTL010000241.1:0-2953 GCA_044433565.1 Rikenellaceae bacterium
TCGACGATCGAGAGTAATAGTCACCACATGAGGCTTAGAGATAAACGCTCGCCCCGAGTCAGTCAACTCCAATACACCATAATTCTCAATATCTTTCTGCAAAAGACCCAAAAGAACAGCCCCACGCAAAACAGCATTCCAGAACAAAGGACCCTGCTCCTTGCCCAAGCCAAAATGTTCAAGCCCATCATGTTTATATGACTTAATAAGAGTAGTATTCTTACCCATAAGAACATCAACAATATGATCGGCCTTAAAGCTAGACTTCATATCACGAATCAACTCCAAAATAGAGCGAGTCTCGCCCATAGCCTCAACCTCGGGAGCCGGATTAGTACAGTTATCACAATTGCCACAACGTTCCCTCTGATAATGCTCACCAAAATAGTGAAGCAGAGTCTTACGACGACAAGTAGTACTCTCAGCATAAGAGACCGTCTCCTCCAAAAGCAATTTCCCGATCTCCTGCTCAGCGATAGGTTTGCCCTGCATAAACTTCTCCAACTTATGAATATCCTTGACCGAATAGAAAGCAATACAGTGCCCAGCACCACCATCACGTCCCGAACGCCCAGTCTCTTGATAGTACCCCTCAAGCGATTTAGGAATATCATAATGGATCACATAGCGCACATCGGGCTTATCAATCCCCATACCAAAGGCGATAGTAGCCACAATAACATGCACCTTCTCCATCAAGAATTTATCTTGATTCTCCGAACGAGTAGCAGCATCAATCCCTGCATGATAAGGCAGAGCCTTAATATCGTTGACCTTCAAAAGCTCGGCCAACTCCTCGACCTTCTTTCTCGAAAGACAATATATAATACCCGACTCGCCATTATGTGCCTTGATAAATTTGATAATCTCACGAGTGGCATTCACCTTAGGTCGCACCTCATAATAGAGGTTCGCCCGATTGAACGAAGATTTAAAGACCTCAGCCCCATTCATCCCCAAGTTCTTCTGAATATCCATCTGAACCTTAGGTGTAGCCGTAGCGGTCAGGGCAATCAAAGGAGCCTGACCAATAGCCGAAATAATAGGGCGAATACGACGATACTCAGGGCGGAAGTCATGCCCCCACTCCGAGATACAGTGCGCCTCGTCGATAGCAAAGAACGAAACCTTCACCTTACGCAAAAGCTCCACATTCTCCTCTTTGGTCAGTGACTCAGGAGCAAAATAAAGAAGTTTAGTCTTGCCCGAAAGCACATCCTCACGCACCCTAGCCGTGGCACTTTTCGAGAGCGAACTATTAAGAAAGTGCGCCACGCCCTCATCCATCGAAAAGGTACGCATAGCATCCACTTGGTTTTTCATTAGTGCAATAAGTGGCGAGATCACAATGGCTACCCCCTCCATAATCATCGCCGGAAGTTGATAACACAGTGATTTACCACCACCTGTTGGCATTAGTACAAAAGTGTCCTTTTTTGCTAGTAGGCTTTCGATTACAGCTTGTTGGTTTCCACGAAACGCCGAAAAACCGAAGATGCGTAAAAGCGCATCATGAAGCTCCTCTGAGGTGAATTGTTTGTTGATCTCTGACATCTTGGTAGTGTGCTCTAGGCTTAAATTTGAGTGTTTTACACTCCCCATTGGAGTGCATATTATTGGTTTATCCATTAAAAATACAGAATAAAGGTAGGTTTTTTTTGGGGAAAAAACTAACTTTGCACAAAAGTTTTAGAAAATTATTCTAAAATAATCATACAAACACCGAGAAAACAGACGTGAAAAACACTGATATTATCGCTTTTGCCAAGGATGTTATAGTCCAAGAGCACAGGGCAATAGAGGCTCTGGAGGTATTCGTAGACGAGAGTTTTGCGCAAATTGCGCAGATGATTTTTAGCAGCCCAGGAAGATTGATCGTCACTGGAATTGGTAAAAGTGCGATTATCGCAGAAAAAATTGTTGCTACTCTTAATTCGACTGGAACTCCCTCTATTTTTATGCATGCTGCCGATGCTATTCATGGCGATTTGGGTATTATTCAGAGCGATGATATTGTGATCTGCATATCCAAAAGTGGAAACTCTCCTGAGATCAAAGTCCTTATTCCGTTTATCAAACGTATGGGCAATAAAGTGATTGGTATGGTGGGAAATATGGGTTCGTTTTTGGCTCAACATTCCGACTATACTATTAATACTACGGTCGAGACCGAGGCTTGTCCCAACAACCTAGCTCCAACTAGTAGTACTACGGCTCAGTTGGTTATGGGCGATGCTTTGGCTATGTCTCTTCTGAAGATGCACGGCTTTACCTCTTCTGATTTTGCCCGTTTTCACCCAGGGGGTGCTTTGGGCAAAAAGCTCTATACTACGGTGGCCGATATTATGTCGAGCGACAACCCTCCTGCGGTGGAGTGGAATGATCGTTTGGATCGAATTATTATTGAGATTTCGGGCAAACGTCTTGGAGCGGCAGCGGTTCTTCGTGATGGTGCGGTGGTGGGTGTAATCACCGATGGTGATTTGCGTCGTATGCTACTGGGGCGCAAGGAGTTGGTGAGCGTAACAGCCCAAGATATTATGTCGGCCAATCCTAAGCAAATTTCGCCAAACGCCATGGCAATCGAGGCGCACGAGATTATGGAGCAAAACAAAATAACACAACTACTAGTCACCAAAGATGACCATACGTATGTGGGAATCATCCATATTCACGATTTATTGCGTGAGGGTGTTGTCTAAACAATACGTAGGGATGACAGTAGTCAGCAAAGAAACAAGAATAAATGGTTGAGCGTGAGAGGTGATCAAGCGTGGTGGCTATTAAACCAAATAAAAAATAATAGATGAGTTTACTTTCTACTAAACTAGCCCAATTCACAGTACCCCAAGAGCTAGAAGCAATGGGGGTCTATCCCTTTTTTAGACCAATTTCTAGCGACCAAGACACCGTAGTAGAGATACTTGGCAAACGAGTGATTATGTTTGGTAGC
>JAWXTL010000242.1:0-2953 GCA_044433565.1 Rikenellaceae bacterium
AACTAGTGGGAGGCGAAGAAAAGCTAGAGGAGGCAGCCCAAGAGGCACTCCAAGAGAAAGAGTATCAATGGGCAGCCGAACTCGCAGATCGCCTAATAGCCCTAGATCCGCAAAACAGATCGTACAAGCTCTTAAAAGCCGATGCACTAAACGCTCTGGCAGATCGTATAGAGACAGCAACAGCTCGTAACTACTATAACACATCGGCAAACGAACTTCGCAAATAGTCCATCAAAAGCTAATATGTGGTCGAGGTGCAGTGAACAATCATAAAGATTTAGGTGTTCACTGCACCTTTTTTGTCGGCCAAAACCATTAGGAATTAAACCCCAAAAACTCTACTTTTGCAGAGTAAAAGCGACAAAAAAAGAATTAGCCATGACAAAACAGATAATAGAGTGCGTACCCAACTTCTCGGAAGGGGTGGATATGCAAATCATAGAAGATATAGCCCAAGCAATCGAAAGCTCGAAAGGGGCAAAAGTGCTAAACATAGACCCCGGCAAAGCAACCAACCGAACAGTAATAACCTTTGCAGGAGAGCCACAAGCGGTGGTCGAAGGGGCGTTTCGGGCAGTCAAAAAAGCAAGTGAAAGGATAGATATGTCGAAGCACAAAGGAGAGCACCCAAGAATAGGAGCCACCGACGTACTACCACTAGTACCAATCCAAGGAATCTCGCTCGAAGAGACTGCCCAACTAGCCAAAGACCTAGCCCAAAGAATCTTCGTAGAGCTACGAATCCCAATCTACCTCTATGAAGCAGCAGCCCAAAAACCCGAAAACCGAAATCTAGCAGTCTGCCGTGAGGGTGAATACGAATCACTAGAACAAAAGATTGGAACCTCCAATGGGCCCGACTTCGGCAACGAAGAGTACACCGATCAAGCCCACAGAAGTGGAGCAACAGTACTCGGGGCACGTGACTTCCTAGTAGCCGTAAACTTCAACCTCGACACCCAAGACCCCGCCATAGCAACAGCCATAGCCCGTGACGTAAGAGAAAAAGGAAGAACAATCGACACTGGTGAATGGAAACAAAACCAAAAAGGAGTGTGGGTCAGAGATCCTAAAGGCAAAAAAACAGGAGAGAAGATAACAATCAAAGGAACACTAAAGGGATGTAAAGCAATCGGGTGGTATATCAAAGAGTATGACATAGCACAAGTCTCAATGAACATAACAGACATCCAAACAACACCCCTACACAAAGCATACGAAGAGGTCGCCCATGCAGCAAAACAAAGAGGCGCAAGGGTCACAGGAACCGAAATAATAGGTCTAGTACCCCAAAGAGTACTAACCAAGGCAGGTGAATACTTCTCCCAAGGAGAAAAGCTAACCCAAGAAGAAAAGATCCAATTAGCAATAGAAAAAATGAACCTAAGCGATCTTAGAGAGTTCGACCCCCAGCAAAAAATAATAGAAAATCTGCTCTAAATCCCAAGAGAGAAAAAGAAGAGGCGGAAAACCAGAAAACTATTTTTGTTTTTCTGGTTTTTTCATATACCTTTGCCCCCAAGAATTAAACTCAATGAAAGAGAAAACAGATGGATATCAAAACAAGAATAGTCAATGCAGCGATCGAGCTAATGAGTCGAGATGGGGTGAAATCGACAACAATGGATAGCATTGCGCACCACATAGGAATCTCGAAAAGGACGATCTACGAAAACTTCAAAGACAAGACGCAAATCGTAGAGGCAGTCTCGATAGCCTTTATCCAAGAGGGAGAAGATAGGCTAATAGAGGTGGGGAATTGCGAACAGAATATAATCAAAGAGCTGTTTATAATGATCCAAGAGCTAAACAAACACTACTCAATGAGTCATCGCATAACGCAAGATATAAAAAAGTTTCATCCTGAATTGTTTGAAAAACTCTTTATCGCTCATCAAAAAAGATCGTTCGAGATTCTAGTACAAGGTTTGCAACGAGGCAAAGATCAAGGGTATATCCTAGAGATGACCAACCTTCCGCTAACAGCATACGTGATAATAGAGTCGGTCAAATCACTTATGGTCGACCCCGAAAGGCTAATGGAGTTGACCCGAATACCACCACTAGAATCACTCAAACAGGTGGTGATACACTGCTTCAGGGCAATAGCCACAACCAAAGGAATCAAGGTAATCGACCAACAAATGATAGAGCATAAACTAAAAAATTAAAGATAAATCCCAGTAATGAGAAAGTTAATATATACACTCCTAGCCCTTGCGACCCTAACGAGTGTCAAAGCGCAAACCACCGACACGCTAAATATCACCCTGCAACAAGCACTCGATATTGCACTATCAGAAAATCCAACGATAAAGGTAGCCGATGTCGAAATCCAAAGACAACAATATGTCAAAGACGAAACCCGAGGATACCTACTCCCAACACTCAGCGGAACAGGGACATATACATATAATATTCAGAATCAAGTGTGGTATATGCCCGAAGATATTTTCGGGCCCGGAACAGGAGGCGCAATGAGCATGGGGTATGCAAACTCTCTAACGGGAGCATTCAACCTCTCGCTTCCGCTCTACGCACCAACGCTCTACGAAACACTAAAGTTAAACGATGCACAAATGCGCCAAGCAGTAGAACAAGCCAGATCATCGAAAATTGATCTAGCGACCATGGTCAAAAAGAGCTTCTATAACGTACTTCTAGCCCAACGGTCGCTAGAGTTGATCGAAGAGAATATAACCCTAGCCCAAGAGATTGTCACCAACAACGAAAATGCCTTTGCCCAAGGTGTATGTTCGGAATATGATCTGACCACAGCCAGAGTGCAACTAAGCAACCTAAGTCCCACGCTATACAGTTCGGAAAGTGCGCTATACAACGCCAAGCTGATGTTCAATATGCTACTGGGACTGCCCCTTGAGACACCAGTGAGGATCGACGGAGCACTAATTCACTTCGTTGACTACATAAAATCGAACACCAACCACACCCT
>JAWXTL010000243.1:0-2945 GCA_044433565.1 Rikenellaceae bacterium
GTAATGGTGTTCCATTCGCCAATAGTATCATATCCTGTTTTGGTAAACTCCATGTAGTAATAACCCGAAGCAATATCCATAAACGAATATTCTCCGGTGTTCGAAGAAGTAGTGGTGAGCCCTAGAGTGTCGATCGTGATTGTAACGCCTTCGATTACCTCGCCTGTTGTCGAATCGGTCACCGTACCAACAACACTACCTATGGTCGTGGTAGTTGTTTTTTTACAAGAGAGAGTCGTAAATGCCAAAAGTACAACAAGCAAAAAAATGGTTTTTTTCATAGTTATTTAAAAAAATTAGTTTAAGTAATGATCCTTGAGGGTGAAGGGGGTTGATTTTTTTGGTCAACAAGCAATTAACTCGCTCTTTCACACACAATGCTAGGAACATTGGGTTGACTGATCTTTGGCCTGATAGAGAAACGACAAAAATCGTGGAATGATTGTATTTGCAGTCTCTTTATTTGCTTTTAGATTGGTCGGTTTCATCATCAAATTGGTAGCTGGTGCTATCCGTATATACGCCACTTTTGGGTATATTATTCTCTTTAACAGCCCCAAAGGTAATATTTTTATGCAGATTAACAAAAAAATAAGTTGCTTTTTTTGTTCAACAAAAAGGGTCTGAGTTTTTTTTGTCTCAGACCCTTTGCCTTTGGGCTATTGTTCTTTTTTTCTGACGCTCCTTGCCCCCACTACATACCGTCGACTATATCCCATACGAAGGCTCTGGTTCCTTGCTCCAAGGTTTGGCTGTCTAGTTCTCTTAGTTTCTCTAGGAGAGGCTTTACTTTTTCGTCTTCGATGATTGTCATTATCACGTTGTTTTTGGCTGGCCAGGTGTGGGTTCCCATGTGGGGTTCACCTTTTTTTGTCCCTCTACCTTTGACCTCTTCCCATTGCGTGTAGCCTCTGATAACTAGTTTTTCTAGTATATCACCCATCACTTGGCTTAGGGCTTGGTTATAGGTTATCATTACCGCTTTCATATTCTTTGTTTATCTTTTTTAGTTGATTCTCTATTACTTGAAGCGACGTTCGTTGCGACGACGCTTCTTTTTTAGTGACCTTGCTCCGAAGATCGTATAGACCACAGGGATTACGTAGAGCGTTAGGATGGTCGAGATGGTTAGACCTCCGATTACGGCTATACCCATTGGTTGCCACATCTCCGATCCTTCGCCAAATCCTATGGCTAGTGGCATCATACCCAGTACGGTGGTTAGCGTGGTCATCAACACTGGGCGTAGACGTGAACGACCTGCATTGGTTACCGCTTGTGATAGGCTGATGCCTCGCTCTCTCAATAGGTTGATGTAGTCGACCATGACGATACCATTCTTGACCACAATACCCACCAACATGATGGCTCCGATTAGGGCTATTACCGACAACGAAGTGTTGGTCATCCATAGTGCTAGGAACACTCCGGTAAAGGCAAATGGCAGCGAGAATAGGATGATAAATGGCATTACGAAGCTCTCGAATTGGGTTGCCATAACGATATAGACCAAGATGATTATCAGCAGAAGGAGTAGTCCCATGTCGGCAAATGACTCTTGTTGATCTTCGTATGTACCTCCGATCTCGACGTATAGATCTTCGGGGATTTCGATATGGGCTAGCTTTTCTTCGACTTGTGTCACCACCTCCGACAGTGAGGCCCCCGATAGTGTGACCTCTATCGCTACTAGACGTTCACGGTTCTCACGTTCGATGGTCGGTGGGGCATACTCTTCGATTATCTCTGCCACGTCGCTTACTCTTATGGCTTTGCCCATTTGGTTGTAGATCTTGATATTCTCAACCTCCTCGATCGAGGTGCGGAAAGGTTCGTTATAACGTACCGTGATGTCGTATTCATCTCCGTCTTCTCGGAATTGTGATGGCACTATACCGTTGATCCTGTTTCTTATGGCCATTGATACTAGGGCTGTTGATAGTCCGTAGTAGCCTAGTTTTCGTCGGTCGAAATTCACTCGGAACTCTTTGCGTAGTTCGTCACGTGAGAGGCGTACGTCTACTGCTCCATAGATTTGTTTGACAGAATCTTTGATTTGGTTGGCTATGCGGTCTGTTGCGTCCATGTCATAACCGAATACTTTGATCTCAATATCCGCCGATCCCGAGCTTGGGTTGCTGCTGCCTGTGGTGATCGAATAATCTACGATCTCTGGGATGTTATTGAAATCTACACGTATTGAATCTCCGAGTTCAAAAATCGAACGGGTTCTTGTAGGGCTGGTTGGTGCACGGAAGGTGTAGTTTATGATGTTTGATCCCGTGCTGTTCATCATTGCCGAATATGAGTCCGAACCATCCGATGCTCCTGTACTGGTCGAGATAATTTCGATTTCGGGATATTTCTCGGCTATGATCGAGTCTAGCTGACGTGCCACTACCATTGAGTATTCGACACTTGTTCCAACGTCTAGTTTTACGTTTGCCGACATATTTCCGTCATCTACCTTTGGGAAGAAGTCCGATGGTACTTGGTTGAATAGGGCGATACTTCCAACAAAAAGTCCAAATGCAGCCAGTAGCATTAAGCCACGATAGCGTACCACTCCCCCTAGTGATCTTGCATAGGCGTTGTCTAGGGCATTTAGGAAGCGGTCGATTGGTTTGAAGATTTTTCCTAACCCTTTGTAGGCTGTTTTGCGTTGGAATTTGAGCATCAACGAACTTAGCATTGGTGTTAGGGTGATGGCGGCTATTGTTGATGTTACGGTCACTAGCGTAACGATCCAACCTAGCGACTCGAACATAATACCTGCTATGCCTGTTAGCATTGTTAGCGGTAGGAATACTGCCACTACCACTAGGGTCGTAGCGATTACTGCCAACCACACTTCGTTGGTTGCGTAGATTGATGCCTCACGTGGTGAACTACCTCTTTCGATATGTTTGGTGATATTCTCTAGCACCACGATTGCATCATCGACC
>JAWXTL010000244.1:0-2938 GCA_044433565.1 Rikenellaceae bacterium
GTTGCTCCCGTTATTATCGAGACCACCGTACAGATTATTATTGACAGGAAGAGAGCACCTTTTAGCTTTCGTTGCACAAATACTCCGCACAAAATGATACCCAATAGCGAAATTAGCATTGGATTGTTGAAGTTACCCTGCGAGACAAGTGTTGCAGAGTTGCCCACTATAACCTCACCGTTTTGCAGCCCGATAAAGGCTATAAAGAAGCCTAGACCTGCTGGTATTGCAATGTTTAGCGAATGGGGTATTGCTTTGATTATTTTCTCTCGTATGTTGAATGCTGTGAGTAGGATAAACAATATCCCCTCGACAAAGGTGATTGTTAGTGCTGTTTGCCACGAATAGCCCATCGCTCCCACTAGTGTATAGGCAAAGAAGGCGTTGATCCCCATCGAAGGTGCTTGAGCCAATGGCATTTTGGCATAGATGGCTATCAGGATTGTAGCGGCTGCCGAGGCTAGTGCGGTGGCTGTAAAGAGTGCTCCTTCGTCCATCCCTGCGTGTGATAGGATGGCTGGATTGACCGCCAAGATATATGCCATCGACATAAATGTGGTTATACCTGCTATTATCTCTGTGCGCACCTTGTGTTTGGTGCTATCGAATCCAAAAATTTTCTGTAACATGCCACAAAGGTAATAATATTCTTGTGGATAATTATTATCTGAATCATTTTTTATACCTTTGTTCTAGTTCTAAATCAGCTTTATAATGTAAAGTGAAAATAGATTATGAAACGAGGTTTTTTGATATTGATCTTATTGCTTGTTTGTGCCTGGACTTCTCTTTGGGGTGGAGGTACTATTGATGAGCCTACTTGTGGTGTTAAAACGGGCTATTATACTTGTGTTCTGGCTCGTGAATCGGACAATGACATGCCACGAAAGTTCCATCTTTTGATTGAGCCTAGTGGCGAGATAACGCTTCTGGGCTATGATCGTTACTCGAATGATAACACTGCTCAGTATAGCAAATTAACTTTTGATCCTGATCAGTTTTTGGGTCGGGTGGTGACTATCGACTATACGGGCGCAGTTCATACCAATAACAAGCAGTTTAATATCCAGAGGGAGGATGGTTCTCTTTTGCGGATTCCTAAAATTCGTGTTTATACTATCAATCGTATGGAGTTGGATTCGGTGGCGGTCGATGTTCCTTCGATTTATCGTTATCCCAACCCCGATACTTTGGTGATGCCTCATCCTGTTGAGCTTTCGCACTTTGATTATGATTTTGTGGCTTCCGATCGCTTGGTCTCGCTTCTTGATTTTGTCGAGGGCGAAGGTACTGCGGATTCTCCTTATGTTAGCGAGGATGGTTCTTCGGGACTTTGTGATGCTATTTCGGCTTTGGGTGGTGCGGGTACTATTTTGGTCGATCGGGGAGTCTATCAGATATCCTCTAAGGGGATTCGACTACCCTTTGGGGTCTGTCTTCGGGGTGTGGATGAGGCGGATTGTCGCTTTGTTTTTCATGCTGCCTCTGACACTTGGACTTTGCAGGGCGATAATCATATCGAGAATCTCACGGTCGATATTACTTCGGTTGATCGCTATTGCCACACTATTATGGTCGATAATTTTGCTCGAAATGTCTCTTTTTCTCATTTTACCGTTTGGGGCGATTATTTTGTTGACTCTCTGAGTTATTCGGCACGGGGGGCTGTGGTGGCTATTGGTTTGGCTAGTTATATCTCGAATGTAACACTCGATCATTGCTCGTTTCATAATGTTTTTCGGGGGTTGCAATCCAAGGGTCAGCGATCTCATCATGGCATCACTGTTCGAGATTGCCTTTTCGACGGCTTTTCTTATACTCCTATCTCTTTGGATCAGACCTCTGATATTACGGATGTTTTGATCGAGGGAAATCGCTTTTTGGAGTTTTGTCATTTTGGGGTGGCTTTTGCTCGGATCTCTAATGTGGTTTTGCGCAATAATTTGTTTTATAGTCGTCGGGTGGCGGCTGTCGATACTTTCAATCAGGCTGTGCATCTTGAGGATCATAGCAACTCTTTTTTGATCGAGAATAATTCGATTGATGTTATTATGCGTCGCCCCAATCGGGCTAATTATCGTAATGCTGCTATTTCGGTTTCGGATGGTCGGGGGATTATTATTCGGGGGAATAATATCAAAAATTCGGGTATTACTATGCAATCTGGCGAGACTTCGCTCTCGGGCTACTCTTTGATCGAGGGTAATACTATCGACGGTGGGACTATCTATCTTGGCGAGGTGACTGGGGTCGATGTTTTGGATAATCAGATCAGGGGTTCTGTCTCTGCGCCTATTGTGCTATCGACGGGCGAGGCTATGCAGCAACCTGTTTCGGAGGTTCGGGTTCTTGGCAATCGGGTTTCGGATTTCTCGGGTCTCGATGCTGTTTTGATCTCTGGTTTTGTTGGTGATATTTTGGTGTCGGGCAACTCTTTTGTGGGCGATAATATTATGGCCCTGCGTGTTGATCTTAGTACTTCGCTTCGGGGGATTGTTGTCTCGGACAATTGTTTTCGAGGGGTTGATCCTCTTGCTCCGCTGTCTCTTTCGGGTAGTGAGCTCCCTTCGGGGTTTGCCGATGAGATCGTTCGCCAGAATGAGTTAGCGTATAAATAGCCCTAAGTTTTGCTCTTCTTGATGGGATCACTTATCTTTGTGGGATACTCAAAAATAATTATCCGTTTACTGAAAAATGAAGAAAAAAACATTTGTTTGTCTGTCGGTTGGCTTGGTTGCAACTACACTCTTTGCCCAACAACCCGCCCAATATCCTTTTATGAACCCCGATCTTCCGCTCGATGAGCGTGTTGACGATTTGATTGGGAGGATGACCCTCTCGGAGAAGGTGCTTCAGATGGAGTATCAATCTCCTGCGATCGAACGACTTGGTGTTCCGGCCTATAATTGGTGAACGAGGCTTTGCATGGGGTGGCTCG
>JAWXTL010000245.1:0-2912 GCA_044433565.1 Rikenellaceae bacterium
TGACAAAACCGGAAAACCAACAACAATAATAGAGAGCTCCTTGCGAATAGACATCAAACGTCCAACAGATTTGATCTTAGGGCTAAAAGCACCCATAAACATAATAAGAACCAAAACTGGATGCACAAAATTAGCAGCATGAGATAGCTCATTCATAGATTGACCCAAAACAGGAAGCGCACTAAGATTAAAAGGCAACTCAACGCCCATCTGGCGCAACAAAAAAGGAATAAGAGAGGCAAAAGAGACAATAGCAAAAGCCCAATAATAGACCTTAGCATGTTTCTTTATCGACTTTGAAAGTGCAATAGCCAAAATCGTATAAACGATCAGAGAGAACAGAAAAGGAGTGATCGAATAGAACAACTCGATAAACTCCATTGAAACTTTTATCATAATAGAATTTTTATTGTTAGAGTTAAAATTAAGATAGCCTCTAGTTAGCCCCCCAAAGCAAAATGGAGGACTAATTAGAGACCATCAAAGAGTTATTATTGAGCTTGAAGCAGACCTACACCAAGTACAATATCGGCTTCAACCGAAAGTCCTTTGATTGCAGCGGGAGATGCAGAGTTAATGTTATTTACAACATAAACCGCACTTTCGTTAGTCAAAGACATAGGGATAAACACCTGATCGCCTGAGAAACAAGGCTCACCAATAGAAGATGAATCCTCACGAAGCTCCGAAGTTGTAGGAAGACCCGAAATATAGGTCGCAGTACCAGTTGCAGCATTGAAGATTGCAAAACGAGCATCGGTAGGAGTGTTTTTATGGAACTCATAGTAGTATCCATCCGATGCTTTTTTGTCTTCGTTCATAACACGCAATAGGAACAAGTCACCATCAAGATGCCATACACGAGTGAAAGTATAATCACCCAAAAGACTCTCTAGTTCCAAAACACCACCATTTTGGTATGACATATCGAACTCCGTTTCACCAGCTTTGATACGCATAACACTCGCTTTTGCCGAACTAACAACTTTGCGAAGTGGAGAAAGTTTGGTCGACTCATTCCAGTCAGTAGTCTCGGTTGTATTGTATTGATCAACTAGCTCAGTACCATCAACCTCGTCTGCAACATTGTAATCGCTATAACGACGAGCCGCAGCTGGAGAGAAAACATAAACATAATCACCATTAGAAGCGATAGTGCTGTATGGGTTACCATAGTAGCGACCATAAGCCTGACCCATAAGATCCGAAGAGATAAACGCTTCTGGCTCTTCGCCAAAGGCTAGATCGGTTGAACTATAAACCGCAATACGCACTTTGTCAGGAGAAAGTGGGAATGGAACACCATCAGTTGCAGAGAATGAGCTATTATAACCCGAAACACCTTCGGTACCAGCAATAGTATAGACTTTACCAGAACCTTTGGCAACATAGTCAGAAGGAGTGCCACCCAAACCATTGTTGGTGATAAAGTTTTGCATATTGGTCTCGAAATCAGCATCAAGAGTCGAGTATTTGCTCACACCTTGGGTTGCAATCGAAACATAGACTTTGCCACCTGCTTCAGCAAAACAAGGGAAGTTTACAGTCTCAGGAGAGCGATCAGCCTCAGCAATTTGTGAGTTCAAAAGGAAACCTTCGGCAGAGATATTACTATATTTCGCCTGACCAGAGATAGGACTAGCGATAGTGTAGTAGATGTCAATTGGAGAGTACTCTGTACCGTCAGCATCAACATTCGTAGGTTTGGTGCTGTTAGAAAGGTAAGCCATATAAGCGAAATTTTCGCCCCAAGCTCCCCAAGCATTATATTTGGTAGTTGAGTAGTAGCCAATTTGTTCTACACGGTTGGTCGAAGCATTCAAAGAGTAGCCACGAACATCAACAGGGTCATTACCACCAATCTCGTTAATACTAAAAAGGTATTTGTTGTCGATATATTGCCATACGCTACCCGCATTCACCTCCGTACCGTTATTGACAGCAGTAATAGAACCTTCGCTCAACGATTCGGTGGTCATAAGATATACTGCATCGCCGATTTCGGTTGCCACGACAAAGCGGCTATCACCCGTTTGAACAGTCTCGTCAATCACTGTTGTTACTTCTTTCTCGCATGAAGTAGCAACAAGAGCAAGTGTTGCACACGCTCCTAGGAATTTTGTGAAATTTTGTTTTTTCATTGTGTTTATTTTAAAAATTAGTAATTATTAATTTTGCTTTGCTTTCAGAGCGTTGATAGGTGGATGAGATTTTGAAGATGGCGTAAGGAGTTCAGAAGGAGCATACTAATGTATGTGACTGATGAGCACACTACGTTATCTTTGAAATATCGCCGCCTTGCAACGATCTCATTTATTTTATCTTATTGAAACTTACTCTCACTTTGCCATAGAAAGCACGACCTGCTTTTTGTAGGCTGTAATTGTCATATAGATTTGCATCGGTGATATTCTTCGCCTCAAGCGTAAAGTTATACTTGCCATCCATGATACTATAATTAATCATGATATTGTGAGCCAATTGTGATGGTACAATAGATTTGGTATCGGCATATCCAATAGTCTCCCAATTGAGAGGGAAAGAGTGTTGGTAGAAAAGATCATAAATCACCGAGAATGAATCCTGATCGCCAAAGACCCTATAGAAATTGACACGAGCATCACCATTGGCATACATATAAGGCTGATTAGGTATGCGAAGACCATAGGTAAGTGTTTCGTAGCTAGTGCCACCATGAAGGCTTTTCTCGGCATTACGAGCACTTAGATCATTGAAAGTACCACCCAAACTAAAGAGTCGATCATAGGTATAACGAGCCGTAATAGTATAGCCCTTGGTCTCGACTTTTCCATGGTTTTCGTAACTTGCCGACGAAAGGAAAGAGTTACTACTGCTCACCGAACGTTTGATATAGTCACGGGTGTCACGATAGATCAAAGAACCATCGACAT
>JAWXTL010000246.1:0-2908 GCA_044433565.1 Rikenellaceae bacterium
GGGTACCACGAGCGGGTTTTGGAGATCATAAGGGAGTCAATTAGCAGTACAGCAACTCCACGCTCTATGCGTTTGCGTGCTTCTTCGATTGATCCTTCGATGGCAATTGTTAAGGCTGGGTTGTCGATGGGTCGTCACTGTTTTGGTTCTCCTACTACGTCGGATTCGGCTTTGTTGGTGGGTATTCCTACCTTGAAGATGGGGCCTGGGGATTCGGATCGTTCACATAGTTCGGATGAATATATCTATATGGATGAGATACGTTTTGGTATTATTCAGTATATTCATATGTTGGAGATGACACTTTTTGGGGAATGATAATATTGAGAATGCGGTAGCATTTTCATAGCACATGACCCAGCAAGAGTCCCAGAAAAGACCCAGTCGTCCCAGAACAATCAATCACCTACGGGAGCAAAACGCTCCAATTGCGATAGCGGATTTTTCGCCAGAAAAATCTACGGGGCGGACGGCTCCCCCCGTCGGGAGCCCCGTAAACCCGATGGCTTTACGAGTCACACCGACAGCCGCCCGAGAACAATCCATGTCTTCCCTAATAATTCTTTGAGCCCCCCGAGAGACTTCAACCACAAATTCCTAAGCCCAAAAACTCGTGTAAATCAAACAAAAAGCGAAGAAATAATATAATCGCTAATCAAAAAACGAGAAGAAGGAATATGCAACCGAGAGCCATCATAAACCAAATCTCCCGAAGCCAAAAAACCCGAAGCCCGATCAAGTAACGCCCCATCAACATCCCCGACCCCATCCGACATCCGAAGCCCCGTAAGCAAACGCTCATTATAACGATCTGTTGCACTCAAAATCTCAACCTCAGCTGCCCGACCATCAACATATTCCCGATTAGAACACACATTCCAACAGCGACTCACCCCATCAAATGAATGTGCCGAAGGGCCAATACCAAGGTAGTGCTCCCCAAGCCAATAACCCGTATTGTGCCTAGCACGATAACCCGAAAGAGCAAAATTAGAAATCTCATAATGTTCAAATCCACCCCCCAAAAGAGCCGAACGTAACATGTCGAAATGTCGCTGAGAAACATCACCCTCGACCGCCACCATCCCCCCACGGACAAACTGTGTCCGCCCCTCCAAAGTTAGATGATAAGCCGAAATATGCTGAACCCCCAAGGCTAAAGCCCGAGACAAATTATATGACCACTGCTCATCCGAAAGAAAAGGCATAGCATAAATCAAATCAATAGTGATATTGTTGAACCCTGCTTGTTGCAGAATCTCAACCGCCCGTTGCGCCTGAGCACCATCGTGCCGACGATTCATCAACCGTAGGTGATCGTCAACAAAAGATTGAACCCCAAGGCTCACCCGATTAAACCCCACCTCTCGTAGCCCCAAAGCATACTCTGGGGTAATATCATCGGGGTTGCACTCAATAGTTGCCTCAGCGAAAGAAGATACCCCAAAGGTCGATCGAGACAGCTCAAACAAAGAGGCAATATCCGACAAAGGAACAGCCGAAGGTGTCCCACCACCAAAATAGATAGTCTGTGGAGTCTCCGTTAGATAATCCCGACGAACCACCAACTCCCGAGCCATAGCCTCAATAACCGAAGGTCGCAACCCCTGAGCCACACTATGAAAAAAATCACAATAATGGCAAATGCTACGACAAAAAGGAATATGAAAATAGAGCACAGTAGATCGCTAGTGGATAAAGGCAAACATCCAGTGGGCTATTGTGCCCTGCGACGTTTGCTAAGATAAGTTTTAGATTCTGTCCCACTACGAAGGCGAGTGATATTCTTGCGGTGCATAAAGATAAGCGAAATGCCCACCACAAAGCCAAAAACAATCATCGTAGGCGAGAGAACATCATTGATAAAGAATTTCTCTTTGAGCTTCAAAGCCTGAGAGACCATGGGAGTGAGGATCATAAAGATAGGGAAAAATGCCGACCCCAAAATAGAACTCAACGAGACATAATGCCACTTCATCAAAGAAAGCAAAAAGACAATCAACGAAAGGATAATAGGCACAGGCGAAAAAGCAATCATACATCCGGTGACCGTAGCCATCCCCTTGCCACCTCGAAAACCAGCAAAAATAGGGAAAATATGTCCGCCAACCGAAGCAATAATCAAAAGAATACGAAAATTGACAAACCACTCGCTAAATGGCTCAACCCCCAGAGGCTCTTTGGTGATAATCCAACTAAGCATCACAGCAAAATAACCCTTTAGCCCGTCAATGAGAAAGACCGGCAACGCAGCTTTGCGCCCCAGAACCCTCATAACATTGGTAGTTCCTGCATTATGAGACCCATGCTCCCGCACATCAATTTTATAAAAACTTTTGCCAATCCATACTGCACTAGGTATCGAACCCAAAAGATAAGCCAAAATAACTAGACCAATGTATATTAGAATATTAATTATCATAGTAAAAAAGTGTTTTGATAGTACAAAGATATAATTTTTTATATAATTTTGTTACCAAAATAACTTTTCTTGCGAAAGAAAACAAAAAATTTGGATATAATGAAAATTGAACTAAACCTTTCTAAACAGATCTTACACTGGATCTACATTGTGCTGGGGGCTTTTTTGATGGCTGCGGGATTTTCGCTATTTATCAACCCCTATAACCTAATCCCGGGTGGAGTTTACGGGCTTGGTGTGGCTTTGCACTATATTTTTCCTGATATTCAGGTGGGTACTTTTGGGTGGTTGTTGGATATTCCTTTGTTGATTACTTCGTTTTTGGTCTTTGGGGGCAAATTGGGTTTGAAGACTATTGTGGCGGCTTTTTTGGTACCTTTGTTTATGAATTTCCCTCAGTGGCTATGGGGCGTGGACAATCCTGTGACCTATGTTGTGGAGCGCGTGGCACTTTCGGATGATCTGTTTTTGAGTTCTATTTTGGGG
>JAWXTL010000247.1:0-2907 GCA_044433565.1 Rikenellaceae bacterium
GAGAGTCCTCACGTATCCAGTTACCACCAAGACCCACACCATAGCGGCCATCGGTACCATAACCCGCAAAGGCCTTACCAATCATATTATCCATCACACTATATTTGGTAATGATATTGATAGTCTTAACACGCTCGCCAGTATCATAGCCCGAGAACTTAGCATCGTCGGTCAAATCATCATAGAACTGAACACTCTCGACAGCATCAACAGGCAAGTTCTGCAAAGCCAAAGAAGGGTCATCATCAAAATACTCCTTACCATTGACATAAACCTTAGAGATCTTCTCGCCCTCATACTCCACATTACCATCATCATCGGTAGTCACACCAGGCATCTTTTTGATAAGCTCGGCACTAGTAGCATCTGGGTCGGTCTTAAATGCCGCAGCATTAAATTGTGTAGTATCACCAATAATACGACCAATAGGAGCTTCGGCAACAATAATAGCCTCTTCGGCCTGAAGCGAAGACATAGTAAGAGTAATACGTCCTAGATCGACAGTCGCCTGACCATCTTCGATAGTAAAGCGACGAGCTTTATAGCCCATACTACTAACCTCGATCACACTACCGGCCTTGTTGGTGGTAATAACAAAATTACCATCAATGTCGGTACCAGCAACCCGTGACCGCTGAGTCAAACCAACAGTATCGTCTGGATTCATCTTAATCAAAGCACCAACCAGAGGCTGACCATTCTCGCCAGGCTCGACAACCTGACCCTTGACAACCACACCCTGCGCATAGGCACTCTGAACCAGAATGGCCGAAAACGCAAAAAGCGAAATAAAGAACAAAGTAAACTTTCTTTTCATAAATTATATATATTTTTTAATGTTTTATCTTTAACAACTATTACTTTGACGCACAAAAGTGAGTAAAGTTTGATTGGAAATGAAAAAAAAATCAAACAAACACATTATGCGCTAAGTATCAATACTTTATAAAAAAAGAAAAGTTGCGAATAAGATCCGCAACTTTTCTCTTTTATCAGTGATATTTATTTTATCGAAACATCATGGAACTCTATGTTCTGTTCCTCTTCCATAAGTTTCTCTTCGAGTCCCTTAGAATATAGCTTCATAGCTCGGCGACTCATACCCATCGAAGAGAAGCCCCCATCATGGAACAAATTCTGCATCGTCACCTTGCGAGTCAAATCAGAGAAGAGTGTCAATACATAATTAGCACAATCCAAAGCATCGGCATTACCCAGTGGTGACATACGTCGAGAAAAATCCATCAAAGAATCCAATCCCATAACGCCCGAACCAGCCGTAGTAGGAGTTGGAGACTGAGAAACAGTATTTACACGAATCTTCTTCTCACGACCCCAAATATAACCAAACGAACGAGCAATAGATTCCAAAAGAGCCTTAGCATCCGCCATATCATTATATCCATAAAGAGTACGCTGCGCAGCAATATAAGAAAGCGCCACAATCGAACCCCAATCATTCACAGCATCGGCCTTACGAGCCACCTGCATAACCTTATGGAACGAAATAGCCGAAATATCTAGTGTCTTCTGCAAAAAGCCATAATCCAAATCATCATAAGTACGCCCTTTGCGAACATTAGGAGACATACCAATCGAGTGAAGAATAAAATCAAACTTACCACCAAAATGCTCCATCGACTTCGAGATCAAATTCTCAAGATCCTCAACCGAAGTGGCATCAGCAGGAATAAAAATAGTACCCAACTGATCTGCCAACTCCTTGGTCTTGCCCATACGAGCCGCCATAGCAGTGTTGGTAAGAACAATCTCAGCACCCTCCTCTACTGCTCTCTCGGCAACCTTCCAAGCAATAGACATATCATTGAGAGCACCAAAGATGATACCCTTTTTACCTTTAAGTAAATTACCCATTTGAAAAATTATTTAAGATTATCGACCTTCTCGCACAAAAGACCAAAAACAGTATCAATATCACCCGTACCATCAACCACGTAGTATTTATCTTGTTTCTGGTAGAAATCAGCCACAACAGCAGTTTGAGACTTATAGGTATCAATACGATTCTGGATAATCTGAGGATCTTGGTCATCAAGACGACCCGAAACCTTAGCACGCTCGGTGATGCGATCAATAACCATTTGGTCAGGAATCTCCATAGCGATCATTGCAGTTACACCATAACCTTTTTCTGACAAGATTTTATCGAAAACCACGGCCTGAGCAGTCGTACGAGGGAAACCATCAAAAATAACACCCGTAGCTTCTGAATGTTTAGCAACATAGTCTGCTACGATACCACAAACCAACTCGTCAGATGCCAAACCTCCGTTTGCCATTTGAGACTGAGCCTCAAGACCTAGAGCCGTACCCTCAGCAATATTTTGACGAATAGCCTCGCCAGTTGATAGGTGCAATAGACCATATTTCTTTTGTAGTAGTTCGGCTTGTGTGCCTTTACCAGCACCTGGAGGGCCGAATAGAACAATATTAAGCATAATTCTTTGTATTTATTTAAATTAAAATCGTAATTTTGCGGCAAAGTTAATAAAAAATTTTTAAAAAGAAATGAAAACCGAAATTGCAAAACTAGGAAAGGTGGCTTTTCAACAACGTTTGTTGGCAGGAAACAGTTATGTGGGCGATGATGCTGCTGTGATCGACAGGGGCGATTATTTGGAACTTATCACCCAAGGCACTATGTTCGAGGGGGTTGATTTCGATTTGAGTTATTTTCCTTTGACCCATTTGGGCTACAAGGCGGTTGTGGGGGCTATATCTAATATCTATGCTATGAACGGATTGGCCGAATATATCACAGTATCGTTGGGGCTTTCTCGTCGTTTTTCGGTCGAGGATGTTGAGCAGATATACATAGGGATTAATCGTGCGTGTGACGATTATGGCATTGAGTTGGTTGGCGGTAATACTTCGGCTTCGTTGACC
>JAWXTL010000248.1:0-2885 GCA_044433565.1 Rikenellaceae bacterium
TCGTCCCAGAATAATCAATATCTTCGGGGGCAAAATATTCCGAATTGCGATAGCGGATTTTTCGCTAGAAAAATCTACGGGGCGGACGGCTCCCACACGCCCCGAGCCCCGTAAACCTGAAGGCTTACGAGCCACACCGACAGCCGTCCGAGAACAAACTGTACAAAAATTAACTGATTCTATCTTCTCATTTCTCTATTACTCTCATTTATAAGCTCTCTTACCTTTTGGTTCGAGAGCTTATCTCTTTTTCTAAGACCATTGCAAAACGCAAGTTTTGCTCCGCTTTCAGAGATCGTTGATAGGTGGATGAGATTTTGAAGATGGCGTAGTGGGATCTGAAGGAGCATACTAGAGTATGTGACTGAAGGGCACGCTACGTTATCTTTAAAATATCGCCGCCTTGCAACGATCTCTTTCTAATGATAGTAGCTGCTCTTTGACCCCCACCCCTGCTGCATACCCCGTCAACTCTCCTTTTGCCCCTATTACCCTGTGGCACGGAATAACTATATGTATTGGATTTCGATTGTTTGCCATACCTATGGCTCTTGCCGCTTTTGGATTTGCGATGGCTTGGGCTACCTGTTTGTAGCTATTTGTTGTACCATAGGGAATCTTGCATAGCTCACTATATACCCTTTGGCAAAAGGGGGTGCACCCACCTAGATCTATTGGCAGATCGAAGGAGTGCCTTTGCCCCTCAAGATACTCCCTTATCTGTCCTATAACCATCTCTGTAAAACCGTCTGGTACACCCATATAGCTTGGTTCGCTCGGAGTGATTTGCAGTCGGGTGAGCCTCTTGTTTTTGTGCTCAATTCTGATATACCCTATCCTCGAAGGATAGACAGCAAATAGTAGTTCGTCATTCATGCTTTTTCGTGTCGGGGTTAAACTCTCTAGTTCCAAAGATAATAAAAATAAATTTATGATCTGCAAGTGCCATCTCTCACAATAAGTAATTATTTTAATAACTCCATATAGCTTTTATTTGCGATTGTGTAGTGACTTTACTCTTGATACCTTTGCACCATCAAAATAGTAATAATCTCGAATGTAGAAGACTGTTTAACTTCTGATTATATACTGAAATATTGTATATATGACAAATTGTAAGCAGAACTATATTAGAGAATTAATTTAAAAACAATGAAAATTCTAACAATTTTAGTCACCCTATTTGCCTTTCCTTCGCTGCTTTGGGCTAGTGAACCAAGCGAGAGAGACAAACAAGTGACCATCAAAGGCGAGGTTGTTTCTCGTTCTGACCGTAATGCGGTTGCCTTTGCAACGATCTATCTGAAGGATCACAAACAGTACAATTGTATTAGTGATGAGCAGGGGGTCTTCGAGCTAAAAGCACCTTTGGGGCAGCATACCATTATTGTCTCTTCGGTGGGTTTTGTCGGTATCGAAAAACTCGTAGATATTGATCCTAGCGCAGATCTTCAATTGAGGTTTGAACTCGACGAACAATCATTGGATGCCGACGAGGTGACCGTCAAGGGCGAGAGTGCGAGTAGCCGAATCAACAAAACAGCCTATAATGTTCAATCTATTACTATCGACGAACTGAAGAACACCACAGCTTCGATGACCGATGTGCTCTCTCGTATGGGGGGTGTTAATATTCGTGAGGCTGGTGGATTGGGTAGTGAGACTGTGATTTCGATCAATGGTTTTACGGGCAATCATGTCAAGATCTTTATTGATGGGGTGCTTCTTGATGGTAATAATAGCTCTTTTACACTTAGTAATATTCCAGCAAATATGGCTGAGCGAATCGACCTTTATAGTGGTGTTGTACCTATCGAGTTTGGCACCGATGCTATTGGTGGGGTGATTAATATTATCACCAATAAGAATTTGCGTCAAAATTCTATCTCGTTGGATGCCTCTTATTCTTATGGTTCGTTCAACACCCATTCTAGCTATCTGAATTTATCACAGGTTTTCAAAAGTGGTTTGACATATAGTGTCAATGCCTATCAGAACTATTCGGACAATGATTATTGGATTGATAATACGGTTGTGAAATTTACCGAAAATCCGGGTTGGGCACCTAGTGCTGATTATAGCGACAAGACAGTCTATCGTGTGCAACGTTTCAATGATGCTTATCATAACGAGACGGCTATTGCAATGATTGGTGTGACCAATAAGTCGTGGGCTGATGTGCTGACCCTAAAGGTCAACTATTCGCAATATCATAACCAGATACAGACTGGGGTGGTTCAGGATGTGGTCTATGGTGAGAAGCAGCGTTGGGGACATTCTATTACTCCGACACTTGATTTCTCGAAAAACGACCTCTTTACCTCGGGGCTCGACCTTCGCTTTAGTGCAAACTACTCTAATGGCTATACTCATAACTACGATCCTGCAACTAGCTCTTATAGCTGGAGTGGTGAGAGCGTAACGAACTCGTCGTTGAGCCAGACCGACAACGAACTGAGGAACAATAGTTACAATGCCAACCTTACGGCAAAGTACATCATGGGTGAGAGTCATGAATTTGTTGCCTCTAATATTTTTGGTTCGACCTCTCGTATTCAGCGTTCGATCGAAAGTGGTACAACCGCCTATTCAGATTGGGATACCCCAAGCAAGAGTCTCAAAAATATTTCGGGTTTGTCGTATCGCTATCAGCTTAGTGATCGTTTTGATGCTACGGCTTTTGGTAAGTACTATTGGCAGCTTAACGAGGGCGTTGTTCTCAATAGTGATGGTACTACCTATTCTTTGACCGATCGTGTGAATGACCAGTGGGGCTATGGTGTGGCTGCTACCTATTTTATCACTCGTGGATTGCAGGTGAAGGCTTCGTTCGAGAAGGCTTATCGACTACCTACCTCTACCGAGATCTTTGGTGATGGCGACCG
>JAWXTL010000249.1:0-2879 GCA_044433565.1 Rikenellaceae bacterium
TTGCCGAGATCAACACAGGAGTTATCTTCATCACTGCATATTTGTGGAAGACGTTCGATGGAATGGTCACAGTTATCACTCCGCTGACATTGTCGCCTTTGAGGGTTAGAACGTCATTAGGCGAGATAGAAACGGTCAGCTCTTCACTAACTTGTTTCATCATTTTTGTGTAGCTGCTGCTGTTACAGCTAGTAAGAGCAAAAACCAAAGTAAGAAGAGCTAAGGATGCACTAAGAAGTTTTTTCATTTTTGTTTTAGGTTGTTTAGGTAAAGTTTATTTTTCTTATTTTTCTCTTTTCGTGACTATTATATACCATACAAATAAGGCATGATATTTGATTAAGTAGCAAAGTTATAAATTTTTGTTTAGAACAAAAGAGTCTTTACAACTTTTTTTTGCCAATTATTCAAATATCATGCCTTTTTATGGCTCTAGCACGATCTCTATTTTGCGATTAGTGCTTTGCGAGATAGTTTCAACTTGCCATTCTTAGGATCTACGTGCAAAAGTTTCACTTCGATGATTTCGCCCTCTTTTAGACCTGCATCTGCCATTGTTGCTAGGCGTGAGTGGCTGATCTCTGAGATATGCAACAGACCATCTTTACCTGGTAGGATTTCGATAAATGCTCCAAAATCGGTGATGGTTTTCACTTTTCCTTTATAGATTTCGCCTACTTCTGGGATTGCGGTGATACCTTTGATACGATCTAGTACGTAGTCGATACCATCTTTCGATGCCGAATAGATGTCAACCAAACCTTTGTTACCCTCTTCGGTGATGGTGATGGTTGTACCCGATACTTTTTGCATCTCTTGGATTACTTTACCACCTGGGCCAATGATTGCGCCGATAAAGTCTTTGTCGATCGAGATTTGAACCATACGTGGCACGTGTGGTTTGTAGTCTTCACGTGGCTCGGTGATTGTCTCTTGGATTTTGCCTAGGATGTGTAGGCGACCCAAGCGAGCTTGTTCTAGTGCTTGAGAAAGAACCTCATAAGATAGACCATCTACTTTGATGTCCATTTGAGTAGCAGTAATACCATCGGCAGTACCAGTTACTTTGAAGTCCATATCACCTAGGTGGTCTTCGTCTCCTAGGATGTCCGATAGGATTGCGAAGCGGCTACCTTCCGACACTTTACCACCTTCGGCGATCAAGCCCATTGCGATACCCGAAACAGGTTTTTTGAGTTTCACACCAGCGTCCATCAGGGCGATAGTACCAGCACATACGGTTGCCATCGACGACGAACCATTAGATTCTAGGATATCCGAAACAACACGGATAGCATAAGGACAATCTTCGCCTGTTGGGATCATTGGTTTCAATGCACGAAGTGCAAGGTTACCGTGACCAACCTCACGACGAGAAGTACCACGCATAGGGCGAGCCTCACCAGTCGAGAATGGAGGGAAGTTATAGTGTAGAACGAATTTCTCGGTACCCTCACGAAGAACATCGTCGATCATCTTCTCGTCAAGTTTAGTACCTAGAGTTACTGTGGTCAACGATTGAGTCTCGCCACGAGTAAAGAGTGCCGAACCGTGAGGAGCTGGAAGGAATCCTGCCTCGCTCCAGATAGGGCGGATTTGAGTTGTCTGACGACCATCCAAGCGGATACCCTCTTCGAGGATCATATTACGCATAGCTGGTTTCAACACGAAGTCATGGTAGTAGCGGTGGATAAGTTTTGAGTTCTCCTCACCAGCTTCACCAAGCGAAGTGATATATTCTTCGACCAAAGCATCGAAAGCATCCGAGCGTTCGTGTTTTGGTTGTTGCGCCTTAGCGATTTCGTAGCATTTAGGATAAAGAGCCGTAACCACAGCATCACGAAGATCCCAATCGTTTTTCTCATGACAGTATGTGCGTTTTACGGTTTTGCCAACCGCTTCCATCATTTCGATCTGAGCAGCACATTGTTTTTGGATTTCGGTGTGAGCAAATTTGATAGCATCGAGCATATCAACCTCTTGCACCTCTTTCATCTCTCCCTCGACCATCATAATGTTATCCATAGTAGCCGCAACGATAATATCAAGGTCGCAGTTGCCACCAGCCATTTCAGAGAATGTAGGGTTGACAACCATTTCGCCGCCAATACGAGCCACACGCACCTCCGAGATAGGAGCAGCAAAAGGGATATCCGAAACAGCAAGAGCCGCCGAAGCAGCAAGACCTGCTAGAGCATCAGGTTGAATATCAGGATCAGCCGAGATAAGGTTTACCGTTACGAAAACCTCAGCGTGATAGTCCGAAGGGAAAAGTGGGCGAAGAGCACGGTCGATCAGACGAGATACCAAGATCTCATAGTCCGAAGCACGAGCTTCACGTTTAAGGAATCCACCTGGGAAGCGTCCATTTGCGGCATATTTTTCTTTATACTCTACGCTTAGTGGCATAAAATCCACATCTTCTTTAGCATCTTTGGCTGCTGTTACAGCCGCTAAAAGCATAGTATTGCCTTGTTTAAGTACTACGGCACCGTCGGCTTGTTTAGCTAGTTTGCCAGTAGATAGTTCGATAGTTCTTCCACCAGTTAGCTCGATGGTTTTTACTGTTTCGTTGTACATTTTGTTTTTACTACTTATATAATTTTTAACACTCTTGTATTGACCGACAAAGGTACTCTTTTTTGTTTATTTTTTTCTTCTTTTTGGTTTTTGGGTGATAAATATCTTCAATTTGTGTTAATTATGTTGTTTTTGGTAGTGAAATTCTCTTTAGGCGGGGTGGGGGAGCAGTGGGATCAAAATGGTTCAATTGCGACAGCAAGACTATTCTGAGGGAAAAAGTCAGCACCCACACCCCCGAGCCCCATACTCCAAAAGTAGCACATGACCCAGCAAGAGTCCCAGAAAAGACCCGAATG
>JAWXTL010000250.1:0-2851 GCA_044433565.1 Rikenellaceae bacterium
GGAGCCCTGCACTACTAAAGTAGTACATGACCCAGCAGAGTCCCAGAAAATACCCGAACGTCCCAGAACAATCAATCTCTTCTGAGTCAAAATGGTTCTATTGCGATAGCGGAGATTCCTCTAATTAGAACTAAATTATGAAAATACTTTGCGTCCCTCACCCGACAAAAAATCCTCCGCCACAACAGCCTCTAACCGCATGGAACCGTGGAGGCTTTTTGACAAACAACCATTTTTTAGTTAATCTGTGCAGATTTTAAGATATCTCTAGGTCTAATACAAATAATAGTTATATTTGTAGCTAACCCAACCCCAACGTACAACAATGTTCAACGCCTTTATAGATAGATCAGGAGTGCTGCAAGAGATGTATCGAGAGACACAACAGCTCGATAGTTATCTCTATGTTTTATGCACCAAGGGAGAGTGCACCGTAAATGTCTATACCTCCGAGCGCACCATTCCCACCAATAGCCTTATCACATTGCTGCCCAACAGTTACCTCAGAGTAAGCCATCAAAAACCTGATACCGAACTCTATGTTGTTTCGTTCAAACATGTAACCTTGTCCTCGGCCAATCTATTTGCCAAAGTCGCAGAGCATATTACACGAGTTGTAGAGTTTCCGGTCGCCGACTTCGATCCCAACACAATTGAGATTATGTGTGATTACGTAAGATTACTTATGCGCATCAGACCACATGTATGGCTGAGCGAAAACAGTGATTTTGCAAGTACTATATTTACCCAATTTACTATTATCATAGGCAAAAGGTATAAATTGATCAAAGATACTAGCTTTCAGGCTGACAGGTCAAGAATGCTGGTCGTAAAGTTTATGCAACTTATCACCACCTACTATCAGAGTGAGCGTAGTGCTGCATTCTATGCCCAGAAGATGAACATCTCGCCACAACATCTCAGTGCGGTGGTCAAACGTGTGACCCAAAGAACGATAACCGATATTATTGCCATGTTTGTGATTATTGATGCACAGACCAAGTTAGTGTCGACCGATTTGTCGATTGGCGAGATTGCCACAACTCTCAATTTTGACGATGTCTCTGTTTTTGGTAGGTACTTCAAGCGGTACACCAAGTTGTCGCCACGTCAGTACCGAAGGCAGTAGTGGCTCTGCGATTAATTGATATTTTGCCTAGTTGCCAAACACCTGTAATTCAAGAATCTCACTTAATCCGAGGGTAGAAAGCTGGTATTTGAGGGTAGAAAGTGCCTAATTTGTTTTGGACATACTTATTTTAGGAGTACCTTTGCCGAATGCGAAATGACAAAAAAGGTACTACGATATATAGGATCGTAATCACAGAGCACAAAGAGCTGTATGCAGCTTTAATCAATAATACAATTTAATATGAATATCGAGCAGGAGAATAAATTAATCTCTGGTAGTGTCACAAAATCATTAGTATCATTTACAATACCTATATTTTTTGCTTTGCTTTTGCAGGTGATGTATGGAGCAATAGATATGTTTATCGTGGGTAACTTTGCTCAGATAAACGATGTGTCGGGGGTTTCGACGGGGAGTCAGCTTATTAACTTTCTGACATCGGTCTGCGCAGGTCTTGCAATGGGGACGACAATCCTTATCGGTCAAAAAAAAGGAGAGAAAAAGGATGGCGAAATAGGTGGTGTTATCGCCAATTCTATTGTTCTATTCTTTGGTATATCGGTTGTTATAATGGCGATTATGCTCCTTTTTCGTGATGGCATAGTAGCGGGAATGAATACTCCAGAGGAAGCTATATTACAGACCGGTGGCTATATGTTTTATAGTGCAATAGGTGTTCCGATGATCTTTGCATATAATGTTTTGGGTAGTATATTCCGAGGTTTGGGAGACTCAAAAACTCCTCTTTTGGCGGTGGCTATTGCTTGTGTGGCTAATATTATTGGTGATTTGGTGTTGGTTGCATATTGCGAAATGGGGGCTTCGGGAGCTGCTATTGCTACGGTCGGGGCACAGACCATAAGTGTAGTGATTTCGGTTTATATAATCCGTAAACGTTCTTTGTTTAACTACTCGATGGGATTGCGCACCTTTAGGGTAAATTGGGGGTGCATTAGGCGTGTGATTTGGCTTGGTGTCCCTGTGGCTCTTCAGAGTGGACTTACGGCTCTTTCGTTCTTGTTTGTGATGGTTGTGGTCAATCAGTTTGGTCTTGTATTTTCGGCAGCAGTGGGAGTGTCCGAAAAATTGGTAAGTTCGATACTTCTGATTCCTATGGCATTTATGCAATCAATATCGGTTTTTGTAGCTCAAAACTATGGCGCACAAGACTTTTATCGTACCAAACGAGGCTTGAAGGTGGGAATAATGATCTCGGGTGCGGCAGGAGTTTTTATGGCGTATATGTGCTATTTTCATGGAGATATGCTACTCTCAGTTTTCACGCAAGACCCCGAGGTGATCTCGGCGGCTTGTTCATATATTGATGCCTATGTTTTCGAGATGTTTGTGGTGCCTATATTGTTCTGTCTAACGGGCTATTTGAATGGCTATGGAGCAACTCTCTATGTTATGTTTCAGGGCGTTGTGGGGGCGGTTGCCCTGCGACTTTCGCTCACCTATATTTTTAGTTTTATAGAGCCTGTATCTCTCTTTCGTATTGGACTTGCGACACCTATCGCTACTGCTGTACAGGTTCTTATGTGTATCTATTTTATCTCGAAAGTCGACAAGAGAATCAAACTCCTGTAACTGTCCAGATTGTTGGTGGTCGGAAGATTGATAATATTCTATCCTCGAAGACATGGAATGTTCTCGGACGGCTGTCGGGGTGACCCGTAAGCCTTCAGGTTGACGGGGCTCCCGACGGGGGGAGCCGTC
>JAWXTL010000251.1:0-2843 GCA_044433565.1 Rikenellaceae bacterium
GACAATCCGCTCTGCGCCACCCAACTCAAAACTATTCTGCAACACGCGTCGTTCACTCATTCTGACCTCCTCGCCAAACGAAAGTTCAACAACCCGAATCTGCTCACCATCACCAGGGGGCAAAACAAAAGTGGTCACCTGACCCCGATCATCATAAGAGACCGGAGTCGAAGTGCCAAAAACAGTAGCCGAAAGTATCTTCTGAGAAAGAGAAGGAAGTTGCAGATCCACAACCTCATTGTCGATAATAAACAACCAAACTTTATTACCCTTGCGAGTCGAAACACCTTGATCAAAAGGATAATAAGCCCCACCACGTGTGCCATAGATAGCCTCACTATGGGCATGAATCCACATCCCAAGAGTATCCATAAGGGCAATCTGCTCAGGAACAAAAGTCCCCGAAGGAGTAGGAGCAACATTAATCATATAGTTACCATTATTGCCAATAACACCAATCATATCTTCGATCATCTCGTGGGCTGTCATCAACTGTGGAGTTGGGTTATAAGACCACTGTGTACGGTCGATTGTCACCCAAGCCTGCCACGCATCATCAAACCATTCGGTCACATTATTACCGTGATTGACCAAACGCTCACGATCCATAAAATCCCCAGCATATTTCTGACCATCCATATACAGATGGTTATTTGCCCCCTCGGATCTACGTCCAATATCAATACGAGAGCTAAGCAATATATCGCTCTCGACCTCATGTAGCTCACGATACAAACGAGACCCAATCTCATGGGTATAGGTAGCATCCCACTCACCATCGAACTGCACAAATTTCACACCATATTTTTCGATCAACTCACTCACCTGATTTTTCATATAGAGCAGATAGCGTTCCATATTTGGGGTGTCATCATACAGAGGGAACAGATCACCAGGCCCACCATAGAGATAGGGTGTCCAATCAGGATGATACCAATCAAGGTTAGAATAGTAAGCACCAAGTACAATACCACTTTTTTCGCATTCACGTCTCAGCTCCTCCATAATATCAATGGGATAGGCAGCATTTTGCATATCATAGTCCGAATAGTCTGAAAACCACAGAGCAAAGCCATCATGGTGTTTGGCTGTTGGGGCTATAAATTTGATTCCCCAGCGTTCCATCAGTTGACACCACTGCTTGGCATCGAAATCCACTGGATTAAAATCTTTGTAATAGGCATCATACGTTTCTTTGGGAATCAGATCGCCACGACTCCAACTAATCTCTTTGCCACCCAACGAAGAGGGCCCCCAATGGACACTAAGACCAATGCGAAGATCAAGAAATTCTTGTTGAGCTTGATAGGGAACCCTCAGATCGGGGTTAAGGTCACCCCCACCGCTTAGTTTGTCTTGCGAGAGGGAGGTAGTTGTACAGAATATAACTGTAAGAAAGAGGTAGAGTTGTTTTTTCATTTAATTATTGGGTTATAAGTTTTGCGGTTGAAAAAAGGGGAAAGGGGAAATCTGGTAATTTGCAATACAAAGATAAAAAGTTTTTCTGTATAAAAAAATTTTTATCCCAAATTTATTGCTGCGCAAAAGCGTTCAAACAGCCAGATTAACTCTACCTGAGGAGGAGTACTTAGGGGTAATTATACGCTAATTATTTTCTATATAGATTAAACTTAGTACCTTCGTAAAATATTTTACAAAGTTTTGCCACCAAAGCTTGTATATACCACATACGAAACCAACCAAAAACAACTAATTATGAAAAAAACCACCCTGATTTTATCTCTTCTATTGACCTGCGGCATAAGCTCGGCTCAAGAGAAGGCAAAAGTCTATTACGTATCTCTTGCCCCAGAACAAAGCATAACGTCGAACCCAATCAAGGAGCACCCTCAACACGAGAAGATCGAGGCAAGTACAGTTATCAAACTCTACCCACAGATCCAACACCAAACCCTAAGCGGAATAGGTGGCTGTTTTAACGAAATAGGGGGTGAGGCGCTATCGCATCTCGATGCTCAGGGTCAACAACAAGTTCTTGGCGCACTATTCGACAATCCAAATGGTGGGGATATGGCATTTGCTCGTATGTCGATCGGAGCCAGTGATTTTGGTATTGATGCTTATAGCTGCTCGATGGTTGCCGACGACTACCAGATGAACCATTTTAGTATGGAGCGTGAGAAGCAGTATATGCTGCCATATATCAAAAAAGCAGTCGAGACCAATGCTCAAATCAAAATCTTCGCTTCGCCATGGAGTCCACCGGCATGGATGAAACATTCGGGATATATGGATCGAGGAATAGAATTTGCCGAACAAAATCACCTGATAGATAGCCCCGAGATCTACGGAGCATACGCCCTCTATTTCGCCCGATTTATCGAGGCATACCAACAAGAGGGGATCGAGATTGATCGTATCCTTATCCAGAACGAACAAGATATTACAACGAAATACCCCTCGTGCGTAATGCCCGTCGAGCAGATGAGCCATTTCGTGCAGAACTACCTGCGCCCCTTGTTCGACAAACAGCAGATCAAGACCCAAATCTGGGGAGGGACATTCAGAACCTATGGAGAGTTGGCAGGGGTAGAGTTTGCCTCGAACAGCTCGCTTAACAAAGATTTTGACGGTATAGGGATCCAATACACCTCACCTCAATATATTTCGGAGATTCGCAGTGCAGCCCCAGAACTTCCATTGATGCACACCGAAAGCAACTGTTTCGACGGTGCCAACACATTTGAACAAGCAGCAAGTCGCTTCGAGGAGGTAGCAAGTTATATCAACGCAGGATCAGAGAATTTTGCATACTGGAACATGATCCTCAACGAAACAGGAAAAAGCGGATGGGACTGGCGACAAAATGCACTAATAACCAT
>JAWXTL010000252.1:0-2814 GCA_044433565.1 Rikenellaceae bacterium
TGGGGTCGGTAATCATCGCCGACAACACCCTGTGGGATGGTCACGTGTTGGAACAGCCACACCACAACGACAAACAAACCATAGGCATCATGCGTTTCAACAATATGATAGCCGACGACGAGAGAGTCGAAAAAGTAATCGTCCCCCTTAGAGACGGACTAACAATAATCAGAGTAAAAACATTATAAACCACATACAACTCCCAATGACACAACAAATCTTTACGATTCTGACAATCAACCCCGGATCGACATCGACCAAAATCGCAATTTTCGACAACGAAACAGAGCGATTCACCATCTCAATTAGCCATTCGCCCGAAGAGTTAGCACCCTACAAAACCATAGCCGATCAATTCTCGTTTCGCAAAACGGTGATAATGGATGCGCTAGGCGAGAAAGGTTTTGATATGAAGACGTTGGATATTATTGTGGGGCGTGGCGGATTGCTACACCCAATGAAATCGGGTATATATCGGGTCAATGATCTTATGCGTCAAGATCTTATCAACTCTCCAGTTGGCGAACACGCATCGAACCTCGGCGGTCTTATTGCCTACGATTTGGCAAAATCGCTAGATCATGTCAAGGCCTATATTGCCGATCCTGTTGTGGTTGACGAGATGGATGATATAGCACGTATGACAGGTTTTTCGATGCTGGAGCGTAAGTCTATTTTCCACGCACTAAACCAGAAAGCCGTGGCTCGTGAATATGCACAAAAGATTGGTCGCAAGTACGAAGATCTAAATCTTATTGTGGCACATATGGGAGGTGGTATTTCGATTGGGGCACACCTTGAGGGTCGTGTTGTGGATGTAAATAACGCACTCGATGGCGAGGGTCCATTCACGCCCGAACGTGCTGGAACCGTGCCTGTTGGTGATCTAATCGAGATGTGTTTCTCGGGCGAATACACCCACTCTCAGATCAAAAAGATGGTCAAAGGCGAAGGAGGTATGGTTGCACTATATGGTACAAACGATGCACGAGCAGTACGTGAAAAAGCAGCAGGAGCCGATGGTGACCCACGTGCTAAGGCGGTAATAAATGCTTTGGCATATAATGTAGCAAAATATATCGGTGCAATGGCAACAGTGCTATGCGGCAAGGTAGATGCTATTATTCTAACGGGGGGTATGGCGCATGGTGAGGTAATTATGAATAAAATCATCGAGCACGTGTCGTTCATCTCTGCGGTGGAGGTTGTCCCAGGTGAAGACGAGATGAGTGCTTTGGCACTAAATGGGCTATTGGTGATGAAGGGTGAGATTGAGGTTTCTGAATACCTAGGCGCAAAAGCATAATTTTTCTTTTACCCTCACGATAAATGGCAGATGTTAGATCCATAGGATTTAGTATCTGCCATTATGTTATAGATATGGAATGTTCTCGGACGGCTGTCGGTGTGGCTCGTGCTACTTTAGTAGTACGGGGCTCCCGTGTGGGGAGCGTTCGCCCTGCTGAATTCCCTTACGGAAATTCTCGCTATCACAATTGAACCATTTTACCCATACCCCCCAAAAAAAAAGAGATCCCAACAGGAAAACCCCATCAGAATCTCAATAAATATAATATATCGCTAAAAACTAGAAGATAAACATAGAAGAAATCTCCTTATACTCATAAACACGAGAAATAGCATCAGCAAAAATATCAGCAACCGAAAGAGCAGTAAACTTATGAGTGTCAACATCCGTACGCAAAGGAATTGAATCTGTAACAATAACCTCCGCCAATTTACTAGCATTAATACGATCATAAGCCGGGCCCGAAAGAATAGGATGAGTAACCGCCGCACGCACCGACTTAGCTCCCATATCAATCATCATATCAGCAGCCTTAGTGATAGTTCCCGCCGTATCAATCATATCATCCAAAATGATAATATTACGACCCTCGACATCACCAATAGCAGTCATCTTACCAACCGAATTAGGCTTGTCACGCTGCTTGTGAGAAATAATCATCGGACACGCCAAATATTGCGAATAAGCATTAGCTCTTTTAGCACCACCCATATCAGGAGCAGCAACCGACAAATCTGGCAAACAAAGACTCTTTAGATAAGGAACAAAAGCACCACTAGCAAACAAATGATCCACCGGAACATCAAAGAAGCCCTGAATCTGATCAGCATGTAAATCCATAGTCATAACACGGTCAACACCCGCCGCCTTGAGCAAGTTAGCAACCAATTTAGCCCCAATCGAAACACGTGGCTTATCTTTACGATCCTGACGTGCCCAACCAAAATAAGGCATAACAGCAATCACACGGTGAGCCGAAGCACGCTTGGCAGCATCAATCATCAAAAGAAGCTCCATAAGATTATCGGTCGGTGGGAATGTAGAACAAACGATAAATACAGTGCAACCACGAATACTCTCATTATACGAAGGTTGAAATTCACCATCGCTAAAATGAAGAATGTCAGAATGTCCTAGCTCCTTGCCATATTTTGTTGCTATCTTCTGGGCAAGGTAGAGAGATTGACTGGTAGCAAAAAATTTAATTGTGTGACTCATGGTCGATTAAATAGTGTTGGTGTTTAATTGTATGTTAATTTTAGAGTTGCAAAGTTAATTAATTGTGAGTTAATAAAAAATTTTAATTTAACCTGCACCCTTCTTTTCTTATGAATTTAGTAGCTCATCGACTCCTCGATATATACTAGCAACTCTTCGGCACCACGCCCTTTTTCGGCCGAGGTGACAAACATTGGTGGGAGTTCTTCCCATTGTTCTAGCAGGGTACGTTGATAGGTAGCCATTGATCCTTTGAGCTGTGTGCTAGACAAGAAATCCTACCATCT
>JAWXTL010000253.1:0-2814 GCA_044433565.1 Rikenellaceae bacterium
TCGCTATATGCAAATGGCATATGCGAGAAGGCAACCTTTTCGGTCTCTGAGAGTATCAAAGGTTTCTTTGATGGCTCTTGACAAAGAACATCTAGTGCAATTTCCGATGTGTTGTTATTGTCGTCGGTGATCGAGGTTCTGATGTTCAGGGTTTCGCCCGTTGGCATTGGGGCGATCAGACCACGTTGTCTCACTCCTGAGTAGAAGCCCAAAAGGTTGTTCGATGAGACATAGGCACGAAGAACATGGAAACGGGCTGTGCTATTTTGGTCGTATTGCACAAAAGTGTTGATGTAACGGGTAGTCGAGAATGATATTTTGTCTATCTCGAAGCCAAAGTTTTGGGTTCCATTTACCCTTTGTTCCATCTTTGTGATACCCATAGTATTGCTTCTGCCATCTTTGTAGTCGATCACCTCGTATGCCAAATAGAATGGTTTACTGATCTTTGGCACAGCACCTTTTGGGGTGTATGTTCCGTTTTTTAGCTCCATTTCGAGGGTTTGGGCTTGGGCAAAGATAGGCACTCCCATGATGATCGTGTCACGCTGGTAGATGTGAACTTTGAATAGCGAAGGTGAGATATGATCCGAGACGTGGTATCCTCCAATGGTTAGTGGATTGATTGCATTGGATGCTGCATCACGAAATTCGAGATGCAGGTGAGGCCCTCCCGACGATCCCGTGTTGCCCATATAACCTATCACATCCCCTTTGTTGACGGGGAATTTCCCCTTCGAGATATAGCGATCAACCTTGAAACGTTTGGCTCTGAGCTGCTCTTGTTCGATATATTTGCTATATGGCTCGACAAATCCATCTAAGTGCCCATAGAGTGAATGTGTTCCGTCGGGATGGGTGACCATCAACATATTGCCGTATCCTGTTGGCGATACACTGATTCGTGAGATGTAGCCCTCTTCGACGGCATAGATTGGACTTCCGACCCCTTGTAGGGCTTTGATGTCTATTCCCGAGTGGAAGTGGTTGGAGCGTATCTCTCCGAAATTTCCGGCTAGGGTGATAGGGAATCCTACGGGTGAGCCATAGTCCATTACTTTTTGTGCCCTAGTTCCCATTGAGGTGGCTAAGGCTAGGAGTGTCGCAATGTAAAATTTAATCTTCATTTATTATTGTCTCTAAAATTTTAAGAATCTCTGCACTATCGAAACCTCTGGTTGCTGCCCAGCGATAGAGTTTTGTTTTTATTTTATAGCGATCGTCTGTTTTTCGGCTTTCGCTTTGGTATTTTCTCTTTAGTAGTTCGGTTAGGTTTTCGGTTGTTTGGTTTTTATCTATTAGCTCTTCGAGGGTTTGGTCTATTATCTCACGTGAGATCTCTTTGCGTTGGAGGTGGTAGCGTATTTTGCTTTCGCCCCATGATCCCGTTCTTAGTTTTTCGCCTACGAAGGCTCTGGTGTAGCGACTGTTGTCTACGAATTTTTCGTCACGGAGTTTTTCGATTATCTCATCCCACTTCTGGGGGTCTACCATCCAACGTCTTAGCGATGCTTTTAGGTCGTATTCGCAGCGTTCCATTTTGGCGCAGAGCCATCTTAGGGTTTCTAGTGCACGTTCGGGCGTTTTTGCTTGGGGTTTTTCTATCTTTTTCTTCCACATACCATTCTCTCTTTTTCGTGAATATCCTCTTTGATCTTTATTTCGTCGAATCCGTGGTTTTCTAGTAGTTCACAGGTTTGTGGGGCGTATGCTTCGTTGATCTCGAAGAATAGCATTCCTTTGGGTTTTAGTGCTTGGGCGGCTAGTTTTGTTATCTCTCGGTAGAAGATTAGGGGATCTTGGTCGGTGACAAATAGTGCTCTGTGCGGCTCGAAATCTAGTACATTTTCTCTCATCTCTTTTTTCTCGGACTCCAATACATAGGGCGGATTGCTTACTATTAGATCGTATTGGCACGGCTTGGGGTTGTACTCAAAGAGGTCTTGCACTCTAAATTCTACTTTTGCTCGGTTGTTTATGCTGTTTTGATTGGCCATTTCGATTGCATTTTGCGAAATATCTATTGCCTCGACCATGCTCTCTTTTAGCTCTAGTGCTAGTGATATGGCTATTGCTCCACTTCCTGTGCCTATATCTAGCACTCTTACCTTTTTCTTGGTGGCGTATTTTTCCACTATCCACTCCACCAATTGCTCGGTTTCGACCCTTGGGATTAGTGTGTCGGAGTTGAGATTAAACCTTCGCCCCATAAACTCCTCGAAACCCACTACATATTGCACAGGTTCGCCTGTTGTCAGACGAGCGATAAGCTCATCGAACCGTTGCTGGTCGATCTGTTGAGAATCTCCCGAGAACATACGCTCCAAAAGCGAAATACCAAAAGCATCCAATAGCAGACGATCGACCACCGAGTGTGCCTCTCTCGCCCCATAGAGATGCTCTAGTGATGCAATTGCGCTATTTCGTGCATAATTTATTGTCATGGGTGTTAAATTTTGAACAAAGATAGTTATTTTTGCCGAATGATAAGTCATGAGCACTATATGCAAAGAGCCATTGAGTTGGCGCTACTAGCCCAAGGGGCTACTTCTCCCAATCCGATTGTGGGTTCGGTGATTGTTTCGGGTGATGGTCGGATCGTTGGCGAGGGGTGGCACCATCGGTGTGGTGAGCCTCATGCCGAGGTGAATGCTATTGCTTCGGTCTTGGATCCTGAGCTTTTGGGCGATTCGACTATTTATGTCACCCTTGAGCCTTGTTCTCATTGGGGCAAGACTCCTCCTTGTGCTGATTTGATTATCTCTCGGGGGATCCCTCGTGTGGTGATTGGCACTGTCGATCCCAATGAGAGGG
>JAWXTL010000254.1:0-2793 GCA_044433565.1 Rikenellaceae bacterium
GTGACAATCTGCTCATCGCTCAACAAGGCAACCTCAAGAATCACCTTGAGCGGAAGTGGCGAAACCACCTCTCGAACTCGAAGAATATCATCACGCACCTCGTCCAAAAGACCCGATCTGAGTTTTCCGATATTAATCACCATATCAATCTCATCGCACTTCTTAGCCACAAGTTGTTGCGCCTGAAACACTTTGGCCTCGGTAGTCTCAGCCCCCGAAGGAAAGCCAACAACACCGCCACACAAAACACCATCAAGCTCTTGCATCTGATCGGCAATCTTGTCGACCATCGAAGGCATAACAAACACGCAGATAAAATTATGTTCTCTGGCAGCATCTACCACCTGTTGGACTTCGAGGGTCGACGAATCGGCACGAACGGCACTAATATCAATCAACCGAGCAATTTCATTTTTGTTCATAATAGTAAGGATAATATATTTTTAGGTTAGTTAGTTTTTCAAAAAAGGGGGAGGGTTATCTCTTTCGGTACCCAAGGGTTCCAGAGATCTTATTGGCAGTCTCGATCACAGTATCTTTGATCTCAAGGATTCGTTGTTCAGATAGACGACCCGAAGGCCCCGAAGTCCAAAGCGAAGCAGTAATATTTCCAAACTGATTATAGATCGGCACACCCAAACAATTCACACCCTTGACCTCCTCCTCGAAATCGACAGCATAGCCCAACTGGCGAACCTGATCCAACTCACGCTCAAAATCTTCGAGGGTCACAATAGTATTTTCGTTGAACTTCACAAAATCAATCGCATCGAGAATCTTCTCACGCTCATAATCACCCGAAAAAGCAGCAAAAACCTTCCCCGGAACCGAGGCATGAGTGACAAACGTAGTCCCAGGACGAGTCAAAAAGGTAAAAGAATAACTCCCTGGTATCTGCTCCAAAAGCACAGTACGATTGTTCATCAAAACCCCCAACATAACAATCTCACCAATCTCATCACGCAAACTACGCATCAAAGGCATAGCCTGTTCCACAAGATTATGTTCGCCAATAGCCGAAAGCCCCACACGAAGCATCTTCTTCGACAAAAAATACTCCGCAGTCTCCTCATTCTTATAGATATAGCCCATCTCACAAAGCGAGATCAAAAGGCGATAAATAGTAGTTTTTGAGATCTTCAGATTCTCAACCAAATCACGCATAGGAACACCCCCCGAACTAGAAGAGATAAACTCCAAAAGCTCAAACCCCTTCTCAAGCATAGGGATAGTGTAGTTAGTTGTTTTGTTTTCCATAGAGTAGTTTCGATTACGAAACCTTGTTTCGATTAATTATACTGCAAAGGTAAGAATAAAAACCGAGAATGAAACATGTTTTTTTTGAAAAAACTCATTTTTGATATTTCGATCACACAATATTATAATTAGGTGTCAAATATTCACTAACAGATGACCGCATTATTAAATATTTTTAATAATCATAAAAATATTGAAAAAATATTATAGTACTTGATTTTTCTAAGGAAATTTTTGTATATTTGTCTCTACATAAACTAATCCTATAACCAAACAAACTATAATTATGACCAAAAATAAGAGAGTCTACTTCTTCGGAAATAAATACGCCGAAGGTAATGGGCAAATGAAAGAACTCCTCGGTGGTAAGGGTGCAAACCTTGCAGAAATGAATCTTATAGGCATTCCTGTCCCTCCTGGATTTACTATTACAACAGATGTGTGCAATGAATACTATGTTCATGGCAAAGAGAAAGTAATCGAAATAATCAAAGGAGAAGTCGAGGCAGCAATGTCAGAGGTCGAGAAAAATATGGGCTGCACCTTTGGTAGCACAGACAATCCTCTGTTGGTTTCGGTTCGCTCGGGGGCACGTGTTTCGATGCCAGGGATGATGGATACGATCCTAAACTTAGGTCTCAATGATGAGGTTGTGTTGAGCGTTGCCAAAAAATCGGGTAATGAGCGTTTTGCTTGGGACTCTTATCGTCGCTTTGTGCAGATGTATGGCGATGTGGTGATGGATATGAAACCACAACAAAAAGATGACCACGACCCATTCGAGGAGATTATCGAGCAGATGAAACAAGAGCGAGGGGTGGTCAATGATACTGATCTGACTGCCGAAGATCTTCAGGAGTTGGTTGTAAAGTTCAAGAAAGCGGTAAAAGAGACCACAGGTAAGGAGTTTCCGACTGATCCTTGGGAGCAACTTTGGGGTGCAGTGTGCGCTGTATTCGATAGCTGGATGAACGAACGTGCTATACTCTACCGCCAGATGAATCGCTATCCAGCAGAATGGGGTACAGCGGTCAATGTACAGGCTATGGTATTTGGTAATATGGGTGACAACTCGGCAACGGGTGTGGCATTTACTCGTGATGCTGCAACGGGCGAGAATATATTTAATGGTGAATACCTAGTCAATGCACAGGGCGAAGATGTGGTGGCTGGTATTCGTACACCGCAAGAGATTACACTCGAAGGATCAAAACGATGGGCAGCATTGCAGAATATTCCTGAGCAGGTGCGCCAAGAGAAATACCCATCACTCGAGGAGGTTATGCCAGAGGTCTACAAAGATCTATTCGACACACAAAACCACCTAGAGAGCTATTTCAAAGATATGCAAGATATTGAGTTTACGATCCAAGATGGTAAGTTGTGGATGTTGCAAACCCGTAGCGGAAAACGCACGGGGGCGGCTATGGTTAGAATGGCGATGGAGATGGTCGACGAGGGACTTATCGACGAAAAGACTGCTGTTTTGAGAGTCGAGCCTAACAAACTCGAAGAGCTTGGATGTATGCCCTCGCT
>JAWXTL010000255.1:0-2781 GCA_044433565.1 Rikenellaceae bacterium
ATTACCGCATCTCACAATCCTAAAGAGTATAATGGTTATAAGGCTTATTGGGCTGGGGGTTCGCAAGTGATTGCTCCGCACGATGCTAATATTATTGACCGTGTGAATCAGATTACCGACCCTTCGCAGGTGAAGTTCTCGGGCGGTTCGGGAGAGATTGTTATTATTGGCGAGGATATGGATAATACCTATCTTGATATGATCGAGGCTCTCTCGCTATCGAAAGATGCAGTGGCTCGTAATAATAACTTCAAGATTGTCTATACTCCGATCCATGGTACGGGTGTGCGCCTAGTTCCTGCGGCACTTCGTCGTTGTGGCTTTACCAATATATATAATGTACCAGAGCAGGATGTCAATGATGGTAATTTCCCAACCGTAGTGTCTCCTAATCCCGAAGAACCTGCTGCAATGAAAATGGGAGTTGATAAAGCGATTGAGGTGGGTGCTGACTTGGTGATGGCGACTGACCCTGATGCCGATCGTCAGGCTGTGGCTGTTCGTAATGATAAGGGTGAGTTTGTGTTGCTTAATGGTAACCAATCGGCTGCTTTGTTGACCTATTATTTGTGTCGTCGTTGGAGTGAGTTGGGCAAGATTGATGGTAAGCAATTTGTTGTGAAGACTATTGTTACTACCGATTTGATTGTTGACATTGCCAAGGGCTTTGGTGTTGAGTCGTTTAATGTGCTTACGGGTTTCAAATACATTGCTGATATTATTGCCAAGAATGAGGGCAAGAAGCAGTTTATTGCTGGTGGCGAGGAGAGCTTTGGATATTTGGTGGGCGATTCGGTTCGTGACAAGTGTGCTGTCTCTTCTTTGTGTATGGTTGCCGAGTGTGCAGCTTGGGCGGCCGATCAGGGCATGACCCTTTGGCAGTTGTTGGTTAAGATCTACGAAGAGTTTGGTTTGTACAAAGAGAGCTTGATCTCGATTACCAAACCAGGTCAGAGCGGTGTTGCCGAGATTCAACAGATGATGAGCGATCTTCGTGCTAATCCTCCACGGAGTATTTGTGGCGAGGCTGTTGTCGAGGTTCGTGATTATCAGGCTCAGACAACCACTATGGCCGATGGTAGTGTTGTGGCTATTGACCAGCCTAAATCGAATGTTTTGCAGTTTGTGACCGATGCTCAGACTATTGTTTCGGCTCGTCCTTCGGGCACTGAGCCTAAGATTAAGTTCTATTTTGGTGTTCGTGGCGAGTTGGCTTCTTCGGCGGAGTTTGATGCGGCTAATGATGCTTTGGCGGCCAAAATCGAGACTATCAAAAAAGAGTTGAATCTAATTTAAATTATACCACTTAGTTGAAAATAGAGGTAATATTTCTAGGGACAGGTACATCGCAAGGTGTACCTGTTATTGGTTGCAGTTGCGATGTTTGTCGATCGGATGATCGACGTGATGGGCGTTTGCGTAGCTCTGTGGCTATTAGGGTCGATGGGCGAGTGTTTGTGATTGATACCTCTATGGATTTTCGTCAGCAGATTCTGCGTGAGGGGATTACTCGATTGGATGGGGTGATTTATACACATGAACACCGTGACCATACTGGTGGTTTGGATGATGTTCGGGCGTTTAACTATTTCCAACGTCGAGATATGGATCTTTACTGTACGGAGCGAGTCGAGGGCGAATTGCGTAAGATGTTTCATTATGCTTTTGCTCGTAGTTACCCAGGTGTTCCTCGGTTGCGAGTGAATCGTATTGAGAATCGTCCATTTGAGATTCAGGGGGTTCGTTTTGTTCCTGTTCGTGGCACTCATTCTAGTTTCGAGGTGTTTGGTTTTCGTTTAGCTGACTTTGCCTATCTTACTGATTTCAAGACGATTGACCAGTGTGAACTGAAGAAGCTTGAGGGGGTGAAGGTGCTTGTGGTAAATGCACTTCGTCGTGAAGAACACCTCTCGCATTTTAATCTGGATCAAGCACTAGAGTTGATTAAAAAAATAAATCCCGAGAAAGCCTATCTGACCCATATATCGCACCAAATGGGGCTTCATGCCGAGGTTTCGAGGGAACTTGGGGCGAATGTTGCTTTGGCTTATGATGGATTGAAGTTGGAATTCTAAGAAAAAAATTGTATCTTTGAGCCTATGAAAAATTTTAATAATAGTGTTGTTGTCGTAACGGGTGCTTCGTCGGGTATTGGCTTGGCTCTCTCTCGTGAATTTGCATCGAAGGGTGCACATGTGGTTTTGGCTGCTCGTTCGATTGATAAATTGCAGCAGCAGTTGCTCTCGCTCGATGGTGAGCATTTGGCTGTGAAATGTGATGTCTCGCAGCAGGAAGATTGTCAGAGGCTTATGGCTGAGGCTGTTGAGAGGTTTGGTCGTATTGATGTGCTGATCAATAACGCAGGGATTTCGATGCGTGCTCTTTTTGATGATGTCGACTTGAGTGTGTTGCATCAGTTGATGGATGTCAATTTTTGGGGGACGGTCTACTGTACCAAATATGCTCTGCCTTATATTCAGCAAAGCAAGGGTTCGATAGTTGGAGTCTCTTCGGTGGCTGGTTATCATGGGCTTCCTGCTCGTACGGGCTACTCGGCAAGTAAGTATGCGATGCATGGTTTTTTGGAGACCATACGTATCGAAAATCTATATAAAGGGGTGCACGTAATGATCGTAGCACCAGGTTTTACCGAAAGTAATGTGCGCTTCTCGGCTCTCACTGCCGACGGTTCGGCGCAAGGTGTGTCGCCACGTGCCGAGGGCAAGATGATGACATCCCAGGAGGTGGCACGTCGAATCGCAAAAGCCACAGCTCGTCGCA
>JAWXTL010000256.1:0-2773 GCA_044433565.1 Rikenellaceae bacterium
CGCAGCGGTAAAGGTTTTATCGAGAACTTCAAGCACACCTCGAAGGTGGCAAAAAAGGTGCTATTTCAGATATTATTGGTCGCTTCTATGCAATGGATCGTGACAAACGTTGGGAGCGTGTCAAAGAGGCTTATGATCTATTGGTTGGAGGCAAAGGCGAGAGCTTCGCCGATCCTGTGGCGGCTATGCAAAGCAGCTATGACGCAGATATTACCGATGAGTTTATCAAACCAATCGTAGTGGAGGGTGTTGATGGAACAATCAAAGAGGGTGACGTGGTTATCTTCTTTAACTATCGTAACGACCGTGCCAAAGAACTTACCGTGGTACTTACTCAGCAAGATATGCCTGAGCACGGAATGAAGACTTTGCCACTACATTTCTGCACGATGACTCCTTATGACTCGTCGTTCGAGGGGTTGAATATCATCTTCAACAAAGATAATATCCAGAACACTCTTGGCGAATATATCTCGGCTAATGGTGGCAAGCAGTTGCGTATTGCCGAGACCGAGAAATTTGCTCACGTAACGTTCTTCTTCAATGGTGGACGTGAGGAACCATTCGAGGGCGAGAGTCGTATTTTGATTAACTCTCCGAAAGTTGCTACCTATGATCTACAACCTGAGATGAGTGCACCTGAGATCACCGAGGCGTTGGTTGCAGAGTTGAACAAGGCGGAGAATGACTTTGTATGTTTGAACTTTGCCAATGGCGATATGGTGGGACACACTGGTATTTACGAGGCTATCGAAAAGGCTATTGCTACGGTTGATAGTTGCGTCGAGAAGGTTGTTGAGACTGCTATTGCCAATGACTATTCGGTTATGATCTGCGCTGACCACGGTAATGCTGACAACGCTGTTAATGCTGATGGTTCGGCCAACACGGCTCACTCATTGAATCCTGTGCCACTAATTTTGGTATCTAAGGATCGTACATCTGTAAAGGATGGTGTTTTGGCCGATGTTGCTCCTACGATTTTGGATCTTATGGGATTGGATATTCCATCTGATATGAGCGGTAAATCTCTTTTGTAGGGATATATCAATTACAGACTTTTTTTTGACGGATTCTCTTCTACTTCAGGAAGGGGATCCGTTTTTTATGTTTTTTTACTCACGGAGAGATATGGATTGTTCTCGGACGGCTGTCGGTGTGGCACGTGCTGCTTTAGTAGCACGGGGCTCCCGACAGGGGGAGCCGTCCGCCCCGTAGAGATTTTCCCTTCTGGCGAAGGCAAAATCTCCGCTATCGCAATTCGGAATATTATCACCCACGAAGATATTGATTGTTCTGGGACGCACGGGTATTTTCTGGGACTCTTGCTGGGTCATGTGCTACTTTAGTAGTACAGGGCTCTCGTGGGGGAGCGTCCACCCTGCTACAGAAAAGTCTCGCTATCGCAATTCGGAAAGATTCTACCCCAAAGATAAGGTATATTCTCATACGTTAGAGGTGGCATATATTTTGCAACGCCCCCAAAATAAATAACATAAACCCAAAAAGAATGAAAAATATCTACTGCGCTTTACTAATAACTCTAACACTATCATCATGCTGGGAAAAAACAACCCCCATGGAGCTAGTAAGACCCGTCAAGGTAACCAAAGTCAAACCATTGGCCAGTTATGACAAAGAGTATCTGGGTGTGGTAGATGTTCAACAAATGACCAACTATGCTTTTCGAGTGGGGGGACTAATCAAAGATATTTATGTCACCGAAGGGTCTAACGTCACCAAAGGTGAAACACTCGCTAGGCTTGACCAAGCGGATCTAAAACTCCAAATGAATGCCGATCGTGCACAATATATCACTGCAAAATCAATCCTCGAACGTAGCAAAAGACTCCTCGAACGTGAGGCAATAGCCCTGCAAGATTACGAGATTGCCCAAGCAAATTTTGAACAAGCACGTGCAGCATACGACTACTCTCAAAATCAGCTCTCCTACACCACCCTGCTTGCCCCTTTCACGGGCTCCGTCGAAAAGAGGTATGCCGAACCCTACCAAAAGGTATCGGCCGGAGAGCAGATCTTCAAGATCATCAACCCCGAGCAGCTAAACATCAAATTCACCTTACCTCAGAGCGACCTGCAAATTCCCAAAGTGGGGCATTTCTTTATTGAGTTTGAGAACAACCCCGACAAAAGTTACAAAGCCAGAGTAGACGATATTGTGGATGTCTCGGTGGCAGGGGCAGGAATCCCCGTTACGCTCTCGATCGTCGATTCGAGTTTTGATGTCAATCGTAGTGGTATAAAGGCAGGTTTTGCTTGTCGGGTTCGAGCCGTGATCGACAGTGAGGTCTTCGACAATCTCTTTACTGTGCCCTTGACGGCAGTCTTTGCCAGTGAACAACACCCCGAACTTAATTATGTATGGGTCTACGATCCGATCTACGAAATAGTAGAACCCCGTTTGGTACAACTCCAAGGATTGTACGACAAAGGGCTATATATCATCAAAGGAAACCTCAAACCAGGAGAAAGCGTGGTCTCGGCAGGTGTCTACCAACTAACCCAAGGGCAAAGAGTAAAACTCCTAGACTAACCCCCCTCACGCCCCTAAGGAAAACCACAAAAACATAACAATTCAACAATTATATGAATATCCCTCAATTTGCACTCAGAAACCAGAGAGTAGTCTATTTTTTTCTTGCGATTTTGGTCACAGGTGGGCTCTTTTCGTTCTGGGCTTTAGAGAAGAAAGAAGACGCTCCGTTTGTTATCAAACAGGTGGTTCTTATCACCCGAGACCCCGGAGCATCGC
>JAWXTL010000257.1:0-2773 GCA_044433565.1 Rikenellaceae bacterium
GCCACCCCCCGAAAGCTGCTCAAAAAGTTCACGAAGACTACCCGATTCAACGGTCGAGTCCAAAGAATCAGAAGAGGAATCCCCAGAACTCTCAATCTTCCGCCTAGAGCGAGAAGACAAAGCCTGAATCAAACCAACAATCCCAAAGATCAAAAGAGTAACAACAATATTCTTATCCATAACCAAAATCAAATAAAAAGATTAACGACTAGTACTATTCTCAATCCGACTAACCCGATCGACCCCCTTAACACGAAGCACCTTAGCAATAATATTACGAAGGTCATCATTATTCTTGACATAAAGGCTAATCCGCCCATCAAAAATGCCATCATAACTCTGGAAATCCATAGCACGAATATTAACACTCAACTCATCCGAAATCACCCGAGAAACATCCATCAAGATACCCATACGGTCAATACCACGAAGCTCAATAACAGCCAAATAAGACATAACCTTCTCACTAGACCATTTAGCCTCGACAATATTCTGACCCTGCTGAGCCGAAAGCTTAACAGCATTAATACAATTCTTCTTATGGATAGTCACATGACCCAAAGAGTCCTTAAAACCAACAATTCCATCGCCCGGAATCGGACGACAACACTCAGCAATAATAAACTTATTATCATCCTCTTTCTTAGGTGTAGCAACATTACTATTATTGGTATTGGAATTATTGTTACTGTTATTGTTACTGTTATTATTATTACTCTTGCCAAGCCCAAAAAGCTGTAAGTTCCAATATTTAACAAGCTTAGAAGCCGCATTCTGCTTCAAAACAGAATCAATATTATCCAAAGAGACAGCCCCCATACCCAGCTTATCAAAATACTCATCCTTGCTAACACAATCATAAGCAGGAAGCAATTTCTCGAATAAACGGTTCTGAAGTTTAATCTTACGACGAAGCATCTCCTGCTCAAAAAGATCACGACCACGACGAATATTATCCGCCGAATTACGCTTCAAATAGTTCTTAATATAATTACGAGCTTTGGCAGTTTTGACCTGCGAAATCCAAGAGTACTTAGGTGTCGAAGACTCCGAGGTCAATATCTCAATCTGATCACCAGCATTAATCTCCGTAAAAATGGTTTTCAGTTTATGGTTAATCTTAACCCCAATAGCACTATTACCAATCTTAGAGTGAATATCATAAGCAAAGTCCAAAGCCGTAGCTCCCTTAGGAAGAGTCCGTGACTCACCCTTAGGAGTAAATACCACAATCTCCGAAACCTGCAAGTTAAGCTGGAAATTATCCAAAAACTCAACAGCATCCTCCACCGGATTATCAAGTGCCTCACGCAACTGCCCAAGCCACTTATCCAACTCCTGCTCACGTTTCTCGGACTGATCGCCCTCCTTATATTTCCAATGGGCAGCAAAACCACGCTCCGCAACATCATCCATACGTTTAGAGCGGATCTGAACCTCAGCCCAGCCACCACCTGGCCCCATCAACGTACAATGCAAAGACTCATAGCCATTAGCCTTAGGGGTATTAACCCAGTCACGCAATCGGTCAGGTTTTGGTTTATAAATATCAGTAACCAAAGAGTAAATATGCCAACACTGAGCCTTTTCGGGAACCATAGTCGAAGGATAAAAAACAATACGAATAGCAAACAGATCATAAATCTCCTCGAAAGGAATCTGCTTACTCTTCATCTTTTTCCAAATCGAATAGATCGACTTCACCCGACCACTAATATCAAAATAGACCTTACTATCCTGTAGTTGTTTGATTATTGGGGCATTAAACCTATCAATAAACTGCTGACGATACTCGTCTGTTGCTTGTAGCTTCTGATATATCTCATTATACTCCTCGGGGAAGCGATACTTCAAAGACAAATCTTCCAACTCGCTCTTGACAGCATAAAGCCCCAGGCGGTGAGCCAAAGGAGCAAATAGATAGATTGTCTCACTCGCAATCTTCATCTGTTTGTGTTGCGGCATAGCCCCAAGAGTACGCATATTATGCAGACGGTCAGCAAGTTTGATAATAATAACCCGCACATCATCCGAAAGCGTAAGAAGCATTTTCTTGAAATTCTCGGCCTGAGCCGAGGCTTCATTCGATGCCACAACACCCGAGAGTTTGGTCAATCCATCTACCAAATAAGCCACCTTCTCACCAAAATGATGCGAAATATCTTCGACCGTATAATCGGTATCCTCGACCACATCATGAAGAAGTGCCGCCTGAACTGATTTTACCCCCAAGCCTATCTCGTCGACAACAATCTTAGCAACGGCAATGGGATGAACGATATATGGCTCTCCCGATTTACGCTTCACACCTCGATGCGCATCATTGGCAAAGAGAAATGCGTCCCGTATCTTTTGCACATCTGCCTCATTTCGACATATCGAAGCACACGAAAGCATCAGATCATCAAAGCGACTCTGTACTAAACGCTCGTCTGCCGAGCAATGATCTTCTGTTGGTTTATTATCTTTTTGGCTCATCCTTCTAAATTGTTAGGGATGGTTGCAGGGCAGCTTCTTTCTTTGGGTTCTTTACTGTCTTTGTACAACTATCTTATGTTAGTTTGTTACTCCTTGTTGAAAAATTACTCTCTTATTCTTCCTTTTTGTTCTTTAGTGCCTCTCTCACTTTTGCTTCTAGTTCTGATCGAAGTTCGGCATCACGAGTGAGGAGGTCTTTCACCGCTTCACGACCTTGGGCTAGTTTTCGATCGCCGTATGAGAACCACGAACCACTCTTTTTGATTACGTTATAATCTACCCCTAGATCTATTAT